>JBEANZ010000781.1:0-4909 GCA_041165185.1 Verrucomicrobiota bacterium
GCCGTTCAACGGCGCGCCGCACGCGCTCGAGTTGTCCACGTGGCTCACCGCGCGACTCCCCGACGCCGACCACCGCAGCCAGATCAACATCGGCATCTCCGCCGACCAGATCGCCGCGAACTACGTGGGGCACCTCACGTCGTTGCCGTCGCTCGAACTCGCGACGATGCCGCAGACGCACAAGGAAAACCAGGAAGGCCTCAACGAGGGCTACTACTCGCATTGCAGCTACCGCTCCGCGACGCAGGCCGTCCCCGCCGAGACCAATCCGCGCAACGTCCTCAACCGTCTCTTCGGGATGCGCGATCAGACCGGCCGCGATGGCGCGCGCGGTCAATCCACCCAGACCAGCGCGCTCGACCGGAAGATGTTGGACCTCGTCCTCGGCGGCGCGAAGGACCTCCGCCGCACGTTGCCCCGCGACGACCAGCACAAGCTCGACGAGTATCTCGACAGCGTCCGCTCCGTGGAGCGCCGCATCGCCGCGATCGAGTTTCGCCAGAAGGAGGCCGCGCTCGAAAAGGCCGGCGTCAGCGCGAGCAAGCGCCACGCCTCCGACTCCCCGCCCATCGAGATCAAAATCCCGCTCGGCGACAAGCGCAGCGAATACATGCAGGTGATGTGCGACCTCAACGTGCTCGCGTTTCAGACCGACACCACGCGCGTCAGCACCTACATCGGCTCCACACCCAACGGGGTCTCCTACCCCGAGCTCGGCTTCAGCGACACGCACCACTCCAACACGCACCACAACTTCGAAGCGGAAAAAGTCCGCAAGGTCGCCGCGATCACCGCGTTCAACATCGAGCAGTTCGCCTACATGATCAAACGCATGCACGGCATCCGCGAAGGCGACGGCACGCTGCTCGACAACTGCATCATGATGTGGGGCTCGGGCCTCGAGGACGGCAACAAGCACCACCGGGAGAACCTCCCCTTCATCGTCGCCGGCCGAGGCGGCGGCACGCTGAACCCGGGCCGCTTCCTGCCCGACGTGCGCGGCAACCAAGGCGACCTGCTCACGACGCTCCTCGGCTGCGCCGGCATCCCCCTCGACCGCCCGATCGGCATCGCGACAAAACAGATCACCGAGATGCGGGCGGCGGGCTGAAAGGAACGGTGCAAAGAGCGAAACAAATCCCATGAGCACGACCCTTCGCATTCCAAAACAGACCGACCGTGAACTCGCAGCTGCACTTGGTCACGTCCGCGATGAACTGAGGACCCTGTTCATGGTCAGAATCTATGCGCATCCCCCTTTGACGGACGCTGTTCTCATCGAGGAAGAAGCGCCGGCGGAGGCACCAAGGCTTCAATTCATTTTTCAACTCCATGGACGCTTGATCGCATCCTTTCAACTTCGAGATGACCGAGGGCGCGCAGCCGTAACTATTAATCGGAAACACGAGGCAATTTTCGACGAGGCCCAGATCACTGATGACTGGGTCAATCCGCTTCCGCTCGAGACGCGAACGCCAATCTATGTTCGACTGCATAATCTGCTCGAAAAACACCTGCGCGTCGGCGCCCTCGAGGCCGCTTTGTCGGGAGGAGGTGAAAGCGATTGGAACCAGTATCGCGACTCCCATCTCGCGATCCTAAGCAGCTTGGAGCAGACGAATCAGCGGCTGCTTGTCGACACGGCCAAGCAAATCGAGGCTGTGCGCAGTTCCGAAGCCCAGAAAAACGAAGAACTCCGGAGACAGTTGAAGGGGGATTTCGCATCCGAGCAGACCCGGCTCGCGAGCGAGCACGATCAAAAACAAAAAGCTTTGGCTGCGCGCGAACAGGCCCTGGAGAAGAAACTCGCCGAATTTGAAACCAAAGAGTCGAAATACGTCGCCCGCCAAGAGGCCAAGAATCAGCTCGCTCAACTCAAAGAGTGGCTCGAGGACTCCTCTCTCACCGAGAAGACGGTCGAAAAACGGCGGCCCGTCCTTATCGGCTACATCTTCGCTATCCTCGCGACGGGCGCCCTGACCGGATGGCTTTCATACGAAAACGTCCAGATTCTCAAGAACGCCGGGCCCAATCTGCCGCAGGTGCCATGGTGGCAATGGTTGGGACTCACGCTCAAGACTGTCGTGCCACTCGCCGCATTCACCACCTTCTTGATCTACTTTATTCGATGGGAAGCCGATTGGGCTCGGCAACACTCCGACGAAGAGCTGAGGACGAGAGCGCGAGTCGTGGATATCGGCCGTTCGTCGTGGCTCGTTGAAGCCGTTCGCGATTCGCAGGGATCCGCCGACGCGATTCCAAAAGAGCTCTTGGAACAACTCGCGAAAAACCTGTTCGCGAACCCGACAAGCGACGCATCAGGGACAGTTCCGAAGAGCGGTGCCGAGATACTCATGCAACAATTGTCGTCGCTACGGCTGAAAACGCCGGACGGCGCAGAAATCGAGGCGACAACGAGCGACTCGAAGAAGAAATAGAGGGCGATGACGACGTCGTGCCCGCCCTAGAATCGCCGCTCCCGTTCGCGAACTCCGCGCGAGGGACGAGGCGCGCGCACGAACGCGCCCGAGTTCCCGCCTTGCCAGCGCGCGGCGGTCAGCCCCATCGTCCGATCGCAATGAGCGAAGCCAACCTACTTCAGGCCGCCCTCAGGCTGCCGACCCGCCGCCGCGAAAAACTGGCGGAGGCCATTCTGGTCAGCGTGAAGCGACCGAGCCAGGGTCATCTCGATTCGCTCTGGGTGCAGGAGGCCGAGGCCCGCGTCGACGGCGTGCTAAAGGGTCGCATCAAGACGGTGCCGGGCGCGACGGTGCTTGCCTATCGCGGCCGCGCATGACGGCCGAGTTTCTCGTCCCGGCGCAGGCCGAGTTCGAGGCGGCGTTCGATTGGTATCAGGCGCGTTCCGCCCGCGCGGCGGAGGGTTTTCGCTCGCGTGTATCGGAGGCGATCGATGGGGCGATCGCCCGACCGACGTCGGCGGGGTTTCTCGTCGGCCGACGCGTGCGGAAAATCCTGCTCAAGCCCTACGCCTACGGGCTGTTTTACTTCGTGCATGACCGGGTGGTCTATGTCGTCGCGGTCGCCCACCAACGTCGCCGGCCGAATTACTGGCACCGGCGCGTCACGTGGATTTGAGGCAGCATCGGACGGCCGGCCTGACGGCTCTCCGTGTTTTCGCACGCTGCCGCGTGCGATTCCACGGGCGGTGTGGCACGCGAACGCGATCGCCCCGGGCGCACCGCTGCGGAGCCCCAGGCCATCCCACCAAACCAGACTCGTTGAAATCCCGCCGCGCTTCCGGGCGTCAGAAAAACGCCATGACATCGCCGGTTTCTTCCCAATGCTCCCGCGCATGAGCAGCTTCTTCAAAAAACTTTTCGGCCGCGCCCCCGCCAGTCCCGACGGCCTCGCACAGCCGCAGCGCGAGGCGATGGTCGATCTCCTCTTTTACTGCATGTTTGCCGACAACAGCCTCCCGGTGAAGGAAGATAAAATCCTCGCCGACACCGTGGACCAATTCGCGTGGGACCCGCAGGTCTCCTACGATTCCTACGCCGCCCGCTCGATCGCGCGCGCCCGCGCCGTGAAGGAAACGCCCTCCACCCGCGCCGATTTTCTCGCCGATGCCGCCGCGCGCCTCGCCACGCCCGCCGTGAAAGCCCGCACGCTCGCGCTCTGCCGCCAGATTTTTCAGGCCGACGGCGATTTCTCCGGCCGCGAGCAGGAGCTGTTTCGCGAAATCCAACAGGCCCTGACTTAGGCCATCGACGCCCGCGCATCGGCGCTTCGCGTCGGGCGCAAGCGGGAGGCGACGGCGGAAGTTTTCGCACGCCCGCTTTTTTTCGTGCGTCCCGAGCGGCCGTTCTGACTTACTCCGCGACTCCCGCACGCCTCCACCACTTTCACCCTCACTTTCCCTCTCACTTCCGCCATGAACATCCACGAGTATCAGGCCAAGGCTCTCTTCGAAAAATTCGGCGTCCCGTCGCCCAAGGGCGCCGCCGCCACGACTGCGGCCGAATTCGACACCGCCCTCGCCCAGCTCCCCGAGGGCGCGACGATGGTGAAGTCGCAAATCCACGCCGGCGGCCGCGGCAAGGGCACGTTTACCGACGGCTTCAAGGGCGGCGTGAAGTTCTGCAAGACCAAGGCCGACGCCCGCGAGATCGCCGGCAAGATGCTCGGCAACACCCTCGTCACGATCCAGACCGGCCCCGCCGGCCGCAAGGTCCAGACGATCTACTTCACCGCCGCGAGCGACATCAAAAAGGAATACTACCTCGCCATCCTCCTCGACCGCGCCTCCTCGAAACCCGTCATCGTCGCCTCGACCGAGGGCGGCGTGGAAATCGAGAAGGTCGCCCACGACACCCCGGAAAAAATCCACAAGGTCGTCGTCGATCCCGCCTACGGCCTCGCCGATTTCCAGGTGCGCGATCTCATCTTCAAGCTCGGTCTCACGGGCAACGAGGCGAAGAACGCCGGCAAGCTCATCCGCAATCTCTACACGATGTATTGGGAGACCGACGCCGCGATGGTCGAGGTCAACCCGCTCATCACCACGCCGACCGGCGACGTGCTCGCCCTCGACGCGAAAGTCTCCTTCGACGACAACGCCCTCTTCCGCCACCCCGAGATCGTCGCCCTCCGCGACCTGAACGAGGAGGACCCGAAGGAAATCGAGGCCTCGAAATTCTCCCTCAGCTACATCGCGCTCGACGGCAACATCGCCTGCCTCGTCAACGGCGCCGGCCTTGCGATGAGCACGATGGACATCATCCAGCACTACGGCGGCACGCCCGCCAACTTCCTCGACGTCGGCGGCGGCGCCTCCCGCGAGCAGGTCACCGCAGCCTTCAAGATCATCCTCGCCGATCCCAACGTGAAAGGGATCCTCGTCAACATCTTCGGCGGAATCATGCGCTGCGACGTGATCGCCGAAGGCGTG
>JBEANZ010000782.1:0-3981 GCA_041165185.1 Verrucomicrobiota bacterium
CACCGCGCCCGCCGCCACGCCCGTCCGCCTGCGACTCCCGAACAACGAAGTGCGCGTGTTCGATGGCGGAAAATTCTCCGCAACCATCCCGCTCGTATGAGCGCTCCGCTCAAACTCGCCCACGAGCCCGGTCACCACCTCGACATCGCGACGCCCGCCGGCGCGCTCCTCTTCCGCTACGTTTACGCGCCCGCCACGCCCGCCAACGAAGCCCCGCGTCCCTACGCGCACCCCCTCCGCTCGCTCGCCGGCGACACGCTCACGAATTTCCGCCCCAACGATCACCCGTGGCACCACGCGCTCAGCCTCACGCTCACGAGCGTCGACGGCGTTAACTTCTGGGGCGGCCCCACGCACCGCGCCGCCGACGGCTACCACTGGCGCGACGATCACGGCACGCAGCTCCACCGCGAATGGCTCGCGCTCACGCCCGACCGCCTCGAACAACGCCTCGACTGGCTCGATCCGAAAACCAACCGCGTCCTCCTCCACGAACACCGCACGCTCGCCACGACCCTCGCGCCCGACGACGCCGCGTGGTCGCTCCGCTGGACGAGCGAACTCCGCAACGCCACCGACCGCGACCTCACACTCGGCAACTACCACGCCCTCGGCGGCCTCGCCGGTTCGCACTACACGGGCCTCCAGTTTCGCGGCGCGCGCGATCTGCTCGACGAGCACGGCGACGCCACCATCGGCCTCACCGCCGAGGGCGGACTCGCCGGCGAATCCGCCATCCACGGCGCGAGCGCGCGCTGGATGGAGTGGTCCTGCCAACACGACGGCACGCTCCGCCGCACGCGGATCCGGTTCGAAAATCTCGGCGCGCCGCTCCCGTGGTTCGTGCGCGCGAAGAATCCGCTCGCGGCCTTCGCGTTTCACCGCGAAAAAACGCACCCCCTCCCTGCCGCCGGCACGCTCCGCCTCGATCACGTGCTGACGTTCACCAACGCATGACCCTCGACCGCAAATCGTTTCTCCGCCGCCTCGGCACCGGCTCGGTCGGGTTGTTCGCCGGTTCCGCCCTGCGCGGCGCGGAAAACACCGCCGCCTCCGCCGCGCAGTCTGCGCAACCGCCCGCCCCGCTCCCGGCCTTCGACGCCCGCGCGCCCGAGCCGTTCTGGTCCGCCGTGCGCGCGCAATTCTCCCTCGATCCCGCTCTCGCGTATTTCAACACCGGCGGCCTCGGCCCTGCCGCGCGGCCCGTGCTCGACGCCGCCGCCGCGCTCACCGCCTCGCTCCAAAAAAAATCCGAGCACGGCCACGAACTCTTCGCCGGCGCGCGCGCCACCGTCGCGAAATTCCTCGGCGCCTCGCCCGACGAGATCGCGTTCGTGCGCAACGCCACCGAGGGCAACGCGATCATCGCCGCCGGGCTCCGCCTCGCGCCCGGCGACGAGGTGATTTTCGATTCGCACGCGCATCCCGGCGGCGCGTTTCCGTGGCTGCACCAGGAAAAATTGCGCGGCATCGTGACGAAACTCTTCGAGCCCGACCCGCACGATCCGGCCGGCAACGTCGCGCGCATCGCCGCGCTCATGACCAAGCGCACGCGCGTCGTGCAGGTTTCGCACGTCACCGCGCCGACGGGGATCGTCCTGCCCGTCGCCGACATCGCGCGCCTCTGCCGCGAACGCGGCGTGTGGTTCCACATCGACGGCGCGCAGACGGCGGGGATGTTTCCGTTTTCGCTGCCCGCGCTCGGCGGCGATTCGTTCGCGACGAGCGGACACAAATGGTGGGGCGGCCCGCTCGAAACCGGCGTCCTCCACGTGCGCCGTGATCGCATCGCCGAGGTCGAGCCGCCGCTCGTCGGCTCCTACTCCGGCGAACTCGAATCGCCGACCCTCCCGACGAAACTCCATCTCGTCCCCACCGCCGTGCGCTTCGAATACGGCACGCGCAACGTCGCCGCCGCCGTGGGCCTCGCCGAGGCCGCGCAATTTCAGGAACGCCTCGGCCGCGACCGCCTCGCCGCGCGCGGTCGTGAACTCTCCGCCCGCGTCCGCACCGGACTCGCCGCGATCAAGGGCGTGGAAATCCTCACGCCCGCGCCCGCCACCGGCACGGGCTCCGCGATGCTCACGTTTCGCGCCGCAGCGATGCGCTACGACAAATTGTTCGAGCGCCTCGTGAAGGAGCACCGCTGCCGTTGCCGCCCGGTTTCAGAGCAGGGCCTCGACGCGATTCGCGTTTCCACTCACTTTTTCAACTCCCCCGCCGAATGCGATCGCCTCGTCGCCGCCGTGGAAAAAATCCTGCGCGCCTGATGAGTCCGCCCCGCCGAAAGTCGATTGGCTGTCTGCCCTTAGTGGCTCTAGCCCCAACGGGGCGACAGTCGATAGCCCAGGGCACCGCCCTGGGATTCCGTGCCGAAAAACTCCCAAGCCCTGAAAGGGCGAAACTCGACCACGCCATCTATGTCGAGCTACGCCCGTTTGTTTCATTCTCACTCCACCTCAACCACCATCTCGATCTCGACGACCGCGCCGAGTGGCAGCGACACCATGCCGAGCGCCGCGCGCGCGTGTTTTCCTTTTTCGCCGAGCACCGCCACGAGCAGATCGGAGCAACCGTTCATCACCGTCGGCTGCGCGGTGAAGTCCGGCGTGCAGTTCACGAAACCGCTCACTTTCACCACGCGCTTCACCTTCGCGAGCTCGCCGATTTCCTTCTTGAGCGTGGCGAGCATCGCGAGGGCGGTATGTTTCGCGGCCGCGTTGGCCTGCTCGGTGGTCATATCGCCGCCGGCCTTGCCGGTGATCACTTTGCCGTCGGTGTCGCGCGAGATGTGGCCGGCGAGAAACACGAGGTTGCCCGTGCGCACCGCCGACACGTAGTTGGCGACCGGAGCGGTCGTCGCCGGCAGTGTGTGGCCGAGTTCGCGCAATTTTTCCTCCGGCGTGGCGGCGACCGCCGCGGAGCTCAGAACAACCAGGGCGCAGAAAACGTGGGTCAGTTTCATGCTGCGACTTTGCGCCCTCGCGTGTCGCTGGCGAGCCGACTTTTTTCCAAGAAACAAATCATTGCACCGCAGAGGCGGGAAGAAGCGCAGAGAAATCAAATCGCTTCTCTGCGCCCCCTCCCGTCTCTGCGGTGCAAGGCTTGATTGATGCGCAAACAACCCCGATCGCCTCGACCCGAATTTTCATGATCACCCAAGTCCCAAGAATTCTCTTCCGCCTCGGTCTCGTCGGCCTCCTTGCCGCCGCCGCGCCCGCCGCCGAGCTCAAGCACGACCTCTATTTCTGCGTCAACGTCAGCGGTCAGGGCTCCGTGATGGGCAGCCGCGTCGCGTCGGCGAGCGGTCTCTACCGCTCCACCGATCGCGAGAAGCTCGAGCACGTCGGCTTCAATAATTTCCGCACCTTCGGCCTCACCCACGATCCGCGCAACCCCGCCGTCCTCCTCGAAACCGTCATCGACGGCGCCCAGCGCTCCACCGATCGAGGTAAGTCGTGGCGGCGCACCACCGGCTGGGACATGACCGAACCCAAGGGCGTCGCCTTCGATCCGCACGCGCCCGACGACGTCTATCTCGCGCTCCCCGACGGCATCGCCGTCTCACACGACGGCGGCCAGACGTGGCGCCGCGCGCACGCCGGCATCAAGCGCGCCTACACGCACGCCATCGTCGTCGACCGCACGAAAAAAGGCCGCGTCGTCGCCGGCACCGAGCTGGGTATCTACATCACCGAAGACGGCGCGCAGACGTGGAAACTCGTCCAACCCACCGCCAAGGTCACCTACAGCCTCGCTCAGTCGCCGCACGATCCGCGCGTGTTTCTCGCCGCGACTTCCGCCGACGGCGCGTTGATTTCGCGCGACGGTGCGCGCACGTGGACGCGCCTCGCCGGCGTGCCGACGGCGCACACGCTGCACTACGCCCGCTTCGACCCGCACGAGGCGAAGCGCCTCGTTGTCTGCGGCTGGGACGCCGGCGTGCTAGTCTCCGAGGACGGCGGCGCGACGTGGACCGAC
>JBEANZ010000783.1:0-2633 GCA_041165185.1 Verrucomicrobiota bacterium
CCGCAGACCCCGCTCCTGCGCGCCGCCGCCGCACTCGGCGTGCCGCACGCCCACGGCCTCGCGATGCTCGTCCACCAAGGCGCGAAGTCCCTCGAGATCTGGACCGGCGTCCCCGCGACCCAAACCGCCCCCGCGATGCACCCCGCCGCCCGCGCCGCGCTGGGCGTCCCTTGACTCACGCGGACACGCTCACGACTCTCCGTCCATGCCCACGCTCGCGGCCCGCACCCCGAAGACCAAGCCGCGCCCCGCCCGCGCCGGCGCCAAGTCCGCCGTGAAGCGTCGCGCCGACCGCGGCCCCTCGTTCGGCGAGTGGGCGCGTCGGGTCTCGGGCATGATGAAGAACGGTCCCCCTGACCTCTCCATGCGTAAAGGCTTCGGAGATTAACTACTTGGTCGACGCCGGCCCGGTCGTCGGCCTGTTCAACCGCCAAGACCAGTGGCATCGGTGGAGCGCGTCCGTCCTGACCGTGCTCGACGAACCGCTCGCCACGACCGAGACCGTCTGGGCCGAAATCTGCCACCTCCTCAGTCGCGAACGAGCTTGCCTGCTCGCCGCGATCACCGCGGTGGAAATGGGTCGCCTACGCCTGATACCGGTGTGGGATCAAGCCGGCGTCATCGCCGCCCTCCTCGAAAAATATCCCTTCATGGACGCCGGCGACGCTTCCCCCGTCGTCCTCTCGGAAAAATTTCCTCGCGCGAAAACCATCACAACTGACGCGCGCCACTTCACCCCTTACCGCCGCTTCCGCAACGAGCCGCTGCCGCTGATTCACCCATAGCCGCGGCGACCCACCCGAGCCGCCCCATAGTCCGCCAGCACAACGCTCACGCCAACGGCATCAGCTTTTCCCACGAACAGCCGAGCGCGCGCTGAATCCGCAGCACGGTCGTCAGCAGGAGATTGAATTCGCCAGCCTCAATCCTTTGCAGCGTGCGGATGTTCAAGTCGGCCATCTCCGCCATCTTCTCCTGAGTGATCGAGCGAGCCACGCGCTCGCGGCGGAGATTCGCTCCAAAACGAATCATCACGCGCTTGATTTCAGGTTCCAACGACACGGCACAATATGCCGTAACAACGCTCTTGACCGTAACGGTGCATACGCCGTATTCGCCTTTCGTGGCTCTCGACAAACGCACCCTCGCCGTCGCCGCCGTCGTGGGGCTTGCGCTGCTCGGCGTATTGGCCGACATCGCGATCAAGGCCGCCAGCCAAGCGCCGCGTCCCTTGCTCTCTCGCTGGCTTGCCGTTGGCGCGACCGGCTACGCGTTCACGGCGCTTGGCTGGGTGTTTGTGTTGAGGCATCTCAATCTCGCCACGGTCGGCGCCATCTACTGCGTCGTGACGATGCTACTGCTCGCGGTCGCGGGCGCTGTGATTTTTCGGGAGACGCTGCGCACCTCCGAGATTGCCGGCCTTGCGCTCGCGGTCGCCTCCATCTGGCTGCTGCGCCGGTTCGGTTGAAACCGGCGATGGAGAAAAACGTTTTCGTCGCCGACTGCGCGCTGGGCCGCGGCCTTTTCGCGGCGCGGGCATTCGCGTCGGGCGAGCGCATCCTCGAATTCACCGGGCCGGTGATCACGTTGGCGAAGACAATCGCCAAGGGCGAAGCTGAGGCAAATCCGCTTCAATTCGACGATGACCGATACTTCGACCTCCCACCGCCGGTGGTATTTCTGAATCACTCCTGCGCACCAAATACCGGTGTCACCGACGGTCGCTGGCTCATCGCGCTGCGGAAAATCTCCGCGGATGAAGAGCTGCGCTTTGATTATTCGACGACCATGCAGGAAAGCCGCTGGACGATGGCTTGCCGCTGCGGCGCAGCCAACTGTCGCGGTGTGGTCGCAGATTTCCGCCTACTGCCAATCGAGCGTCAGGAGCATTATTTGCGGCTCGGCATCGTGCAGCCATTCATCGTGCGGGCGCTGAACGAAGCGCGCGCCCGAGCCGCACGTTAGGAGCGTGCTTGCGCGCGATGGCTGGGTTCGCGAGCGTCGCATCGCCTGCCCGCAGGCTCCTCCTCGATGAGTCCCGCCTTCCTCGCCGAATTCGACGCCGCGTTTCCGTGGTTTTTTCCGCTGTGCGTCCTGCTGCTCGGCGCGTGCATCGGGAGTTTTCTCAACGTCGTCATCTACCGCCTCCCCAAGGACGAATCGATCGTCACGCCCGGCTCGCACTGCGGCTGCGGCCAGCCCATCGCGTGGCATGACAACCTCCCGATCCTCTCGTGGCTGTTCCTGCGTGGCCGGGCGCGCTGCTGCGGCCAAAAATTTTCGGCGCGTTATCCGTTCGTCGAGTTGCTGACGGCGCTGCTGTTCCTCGCGTGCTGGAAGTGTTTCCCCACCGAGCCCAAGGTCGCGGCGTGCGGGTGGCTGTTCGTGAGCTGCCTGATCGTGGCGACGTTCACCGACCTCGATCACTTCATCATCCCGGACTCATGCACGGTGGCGCTGGGGTTTGCCGGCGTCATGCTATCGGCGCTCGTGCCCGCGCTGCACGGGTTTCGCGGCTCGCTGCAGCTCGTGAACAGCACGCACGCGGTGACGGCGTCCGTGCAGGGTCTGCTCATCGGCGCGGGCCTCGTCGCGTGGATTGGGCTCACGGCGGAGGCGATTTTGAAAAAGGA
>JBEANZ010000784.1:0-2664 GCA_041165185.1 Verrucomicrobiota bacterium
GATGACCGACGTGCTCGTCCCGGCGGCCAGCGCCGGACGGGTGCAGGTCACCGTGACGTTGCCGGCGTTGCCGCACGACCACCCGCCACCCGAGGCAGACACGAACGTGATACCCGCGGGCAACGTGTCGGTGACCGAGACTGCGGCCGCGTCAGAGGGACCGTTGTTGCGCACCGTGAGCGAGTAGGCGATCGACGATCCCGCGACGACGGTCGACTGGCCCGTCTTGGTGATCGCGAGATCGGCCGACGCGATGACGGTGGTGCCGGCCGTCGCGGTGTTGTTGCCCGGGTTCGGGTCGGCGGTGGTGCTCGCGACCGAGGCGGTGTTGGTGAGGGACGCCGCCTGCGCGGGCGCGGTCACCACGATCGAGATCGACGGCGCTGCGCTCCCGGCAGCGAGCGCGGGCCGGGTGCAGGTGACGGTGGCGTTGCCCGCGTTGCTGCACGTCCAGCCAGTGCCGTCCGCCGACACGAACGTCACGCCGGCCGGCAGCGTGTCGGTCACGGCGATGCCGGCCGCGTCCGAGGGGCCGAGGTTGGTGACGCCGACGGCGTAGGTGATCGTGCCGCCGGCCACCACGCTGGGCGTGCCCGACTTCGAGATCGCGAGGTCGGCCGAGGCGACCACGGTGGTTCCTGCGGTGGAGCTGTTGTTGCCCGGCACCGGGTCGGGCGTGGCGCTCGTGACCGCGGCGGCGTTGGTCAGCGACGCGCCTTGTGCCGGTGCGCGGACGGTGATGGTGATGGCCGGCGCGGAGG
This sequence comes from Verrucomicrobiota bacterium, assembly GCA_041165185.1. GTDB lineage: Bacteria > Verrucomicrobiota > Verrucomicrobiia > Opitutales > Opitutaceae > JBEANZ01. The sequence goes on from JBEANZ010000784.1 coordinate 762, forward strand.
TCGCGGTTGCCAGGGCGCCACGCGTACACGTGACGGAGACGTTGCCCGCGTTGGAGCACGTCCATCCCGTGCCGGTGGCCGACAGGAACGTCACGCCCGCGGGCAGGGTGTCTGTGACCGTGAGGGCCGTCGCGTCGGACGGGCCGGCGTTGGCCACCGCGAGCGAGTAGGCCGCCGTCGCGTTCGCCACCACCGACGCGGGTCCGGTCTTCACGATCGAGACGTCGGCGCTGGCCTGCACCGTGGTGCTCGTCGACGAGGTGTTGTTCGACGGTACGGGGTCCGGGGTGGCGGCAGAGACGCTCGCGGTGTTGAGCGCGACTCCCGCCTGCGCCGGTGCCGCGACGGTGACCGTGATGGCCGGTGCAGCGGCGCCGTTGGCGAGCGTCGGCCGGGTGCAGGTGACCGAGACGTTGCCTGCGTTGGCGCACGACCAGCCCGTGCCTGTGGCCGAGACGAAGGTGACGCCGACGGGCAGCGTGTCGAGGACGCTGAGGGACGAGGCGGCGGCGGGGCCGGCGTTAGCGACGGCGAGCGAGTAGGTGAGCGCGCCGCCGGCGGTGACGGTCGCGGGCCCGGTCTTGGTGATGGAGAGGTTGGCGCACTCGGCGCCGCCGCTGGCGCCGGGGATGGAACCCGGTGCGACAGTGCCGGTCGTCCCGGTCTGGCCGGGGGTCGCGCCATAGGCGAGGTTGCCCGTGGTCGTGATGCCGTTCTGGCCGGCGGCGACGCTCGTGGATGTCGGGGCGCTGGACGTGAGGATCACGCCTCCGCCACCACCTCCGCCCGGGCCGTGCGCGCTGGTGGCGCCGGCCTGGGTCGCCCAGGCGTTGCCGCCGCGGCCGCCGTTGGCCGCGAGGGTGGCTCCGGCGAGGGAGCCGCTCGGCGAGGTGAGGACGATCGTGCCGCCCGCGCCGCCACCGCCGCCGCCGTCGTTCGCCGTCGTGTTGTACGCCGCCGCGCCGTTGGCCGTCACGGTGCCGGCCCCGGCGACGGAACCGGCGCGCACCAGGACGATGCCACCGCCGGCGGCGCCGCTCGAGTTCGGTGCGGTGAAGTTGTTGCCCGTGCCAGCGCCGCCGCCGCCGCCGAGGAACACCCGCGAGCCGGTCGCCGGCAGCGCGACGCCGCCGTACCCGCCGCGCGCCGCGTTGGAGTTCCAGCTGTTGCCGCCCAGGCCTCCCGTGCCTCCGTTGCCGCCCCCGCCGCCGCCGGTGTTCTCGTCGTTTGCGCTGGGCCGGCCGTCGGTGCCGCCGCCGCCGGCGTTGGCCGGAGCACCACGACCGGTGTCGCCGCCCGGGTAGCCGTTGGAGGTCGTGACACCCGTGCCGGTGCCGGCGACGCCCTCGCCCTTGGTGCCGTTCGCGCCGGCGCCCGACGAGACGGCGACGTCGGAGTTGACCAGGCCGGTGCCACCGCCGCGCTGGATCCCGCTGCCACCGCGGAAGCCGAGACCGTCAACGCTCACGGTCCCGTTGAGGGTCAGGGTTCCGGTCGTGTCGAGCGCGAGCACTCCACCGGCCGAGCCGTTCCAGGCGGCGGCGGTGAGCGTCGAGCTCGTGGTCGCGGTGGTGAACTGCGGCACCCGCACGACCTGGTAGGTGCGTTGGCCGGTCGTGCCCGTCGCGGCCGCCCGCGTGTAGGCGTTGAGCAGACCCGCGCCGGCTCCGGTGCCGCTGACGCCGACGCTGCCGGCGACGACGCCGGTGGTGGCGAGCACGTACTCGTAGAGCCCCGAGCTGCCCAGAGCCGTGTACCCGGACGCCGGCGGCCCGGCGACCCCGTCGCCGTAGGAGTCGGTGTTGGTGGCGTTGACGTCGGCGGCCTGCATCTGGATGACGAGCAGGAGGTCGCCAGCGGCGATCGGAGCGGCGGCACCGATCGGGGCGCCGACCGGGACGCT
>JBEANZ010000785.1:0-2690 GCA_041165185.1 Verrucomicrobiota bacterium
CTCGAGCACTTCCTCGACGACGAAGCGGACGTATTGCGGCGTCATCGTCGTGCCGCCGACGAACACGCCCTTGAGCCCGGCCTTCACGAGCGACATGCGCTCGGCGAGATTTTCGAGGAGGCGCGGGGTGGTGAACATGTTCGTGATCTTGCGGTGGCGCATGATCGTGGCGGCCTGGTCGATGACGTGCTCCTGGTATTTGCGGGCCATCGCCATCTCGCCAGTGCCGATGAGGCGCTTCACGAAGCGCGGGTCGAGGTCCACGAAGTAACAGGAGTCGCCGCGGTAGTTCGCAAGGTGCTCGACGGCGAGGCGCAGGCGGCGCGGGCCGGTGGGGCCGACCATGAGCCAGTTGCCCTTGGGGAAAAAATTGGGGCCGTAGTGGTCGCTGTATTCCTCGTAGTCGGTCTTGTAGTCGTCCCAGCCCACGCGCTGCTTGGGCATGCCGGTGGTGCCGCCGGTCTCGAAGACATTGTAGGGCCGCTTGGCGTAGGCCTTGGGCACGAAGCGCTCGGGCTGCTCGACGCGGAGCACGTCGTCATCGAAGTGCGGGAATTTCTTCGCGATGTCGGCGAAGCACTTGATCTCCTTGCGCGGGTCCCAGCCGGCGGCCTTGGCCCACTTGAGCCAGTAGTCGCAGCCGGTGGCGGGCGAGAAATGCCACGCGATCATTTTGCGGGTGTGGGCGTCGAGGGCGGATTGGGCTTGGGGGGGAGTGAGTTTGCTGCTCATGGAGAATTCGCGAATGATGGGAGGTATGGGAAATTGATGGGGAGATGATTCGCGCGGTGCGCGATTGGATTTTTTTCGCGGGTCCAACCGTCAGGTTAGGCAATTCTCTCACACTGACGACGCCATGCCTGCACGATGGGCTGCAGGTCTGGCGGATTTTCGGGAAACTGAAGCGACTCTTTCGGTAACGCGATCCAAGGCTGTGCATCTCGCGTCCAAATATGCGCGGCCGGTTTCAGCAACGAGGAATCGTCAAGCGTCCCAGCATAGACCGTAATCATTTCTTTCGAATCGAGTCGCTCACTCCACAGTGCCGCGAGGCATTTTGGGCATCGAAAAACATTCCTCTTTTGTCCGTCCGCTTCCGGCCGCAAGTGGGGCTTTGCTTCTCCTTCAACAACGGTGACGCCCCCATACGGCAACTTTAGCGCAAGGACAAAACTAGCACCGCTCGCCGTCTGGCACTCCGTGCAATGGCAACAGAACAGCGCAATCGGCTCGGCAGAAATTTGATAACGGACAGCGCCACAAACACAGCTTCCTTGAGAATGCTTCATGGTTTTCGCCGACCAGTGTTGTTCATATCAAAGCACGGCCTAAGCCGCCCTCACTTCCCAATCGCATACAGATGCGTGATCGTGCCGACGTAGAGAGTGTCGTTGGCGATGACGGGGGTGCCGTAGAGGGGGCTGTTGAACTCGATCTTGCCGAGGACTTTTTTCTCGCGGGCGGCGGCGAGGACGATCAGTTCGCCGTCCTCGGTGCCGCAGTAAACCTTGCCGTCGGCGACGAGCGTCGAGGACCAGATGCGGCTGTTGGTGGCGTGGACCCAGAGTTCCTTGCCGGTCTTGGCGTCGAAGCAGTGGATGTCGCCCTTGTATTCCGCCTGGAACACGAGGTCGCCGGCGACGCTCGGCGTGCAGATGGTGCGGCCGATGGTCTTGTTGGTCCAAAGGGCCTTGCCGGTGAGGTCGCCGCGCATCGAGAGGTCGATGACACTGAACATCCCGATGCCGTCGCCGTGCTCGGGGTCCTGGCCGATGGACATGTAGGCGCGGCCGTCGCGCACGACGACGGTGCAGATGAGTTCGCTGGGGCCGTCGAAGGTCGCGTATTTGAGCGCCTTGCCATCCTTGTTGCGATACTCGGGCGGGTTGGCGTCGTAGCGGAAGAGTTCCTTGAGGACGGGCGTGCCGTCCTTGTCCTTGATCGGCACCGGGTCGTAACCGTAGCACCAACCGTCGCCGCCGCCCCAGACGAGGATGTCCTGGCCGTTGACGGTGGTGAACGACGGCGAACTCCAACTGCAGTGCAGCACGCGCTTGGAAACGCCCGAGACTTCCTCGCCGATGACCTTGCCGTCCTTCTTGTCGAGGACGGCAAGCGCGGGCGCAAAGGGCGCGGGGATGTTGAGGTGAGACCAATCGACGCCGTTGGAAGTGGCGATGTAGAGACGGTCGCCGACGATGAGGGGCGAGCAGCTCGAGATGTTATGCGGGAAAATGCCGAGCTCGGTGCGCACATCGCTCACCCAGAGGATGTCGGCGGTCTGCGGCGTGACCTCGATGGGCTTGCCCTCGACGGCGCCGAACTTCGCCTCGTCGGCGAAGCCCTGGTTGCCGTCGGCCATGCCCTTCACGTCGAAGCACACGACCTCGCCGCGGTTGGTGACGACGTAGCCGCGGTCGCCCTCGATGGCGGGCGACGAACAGATGCCGACGTATTCCCAGTCGCTCACCTTGCCGGAGCCGAGCTTCGGCACGACGAGCTGCCAGAGGAATTCACCGGTCTTCTCATCGAAGCACATCAGCACGCCGCGATCGCCGACCTGCTTGGGATCGCGGGGCGTCTCGTTATTGGTGCCGACGAAGACGCGGCCACCGGCGACGACCGGCGTGCCGTAGGCCTGCGAACCGAGCTTGGAAACCCAGCGCACGTTCTTCGTGGTCTTGGGATCG
>JBEANZ010000786.1:0-2723 GCA_041165185.1 Verrucomicrobiota bacterium
TGAATTTCAGAACCAGACCAACCCCGGATCACACGGATGAACACGGATCAAGGCATCAATCACACGGGGTTTGCTCCGTGCCCATCCGTGTGATCCGTGGTCAAAAAGTTTCACCATGAAATCCTACTCCTACGTCAACTTCCTCTGGGACGATGCCAAGGCCGCCTCCCTCGATGGCTGCGGCCGCCTCGTCTATCGCTCCAATCTCCTCGGCAGCGACCAGCGCATCACCAACACCGGTGGCGGCAACACCTCCTCCAAAATCACCGAGAAGGATCCGCTCACCGGCGCGCCTACCGAGGTGCTCTGGGTCAAAGGCTCCGGCGGCGATCTGCGCACAAGCACGCGCGAGAATTTTTCCTCCCTCTATCAGGCGAAGCTGATCGCGATGCAGTCGCTCTACGGCGCGCGCCCCGACAAGGGCCTGAAGTCGCAGGCCGAGGACGACATGGTCGGCATGCAGGCGCACGCGACCTTCAACCTCAACCCCCGCGCCTCGTCGATCGACACGCCGCTGCACAGCTTCATCCCCGCGAAGTTCGTCGACCACATGCACCCCAACGCGATTATCGCGATTGCGGCGTCGCAGAACTGCGAGCGGCTCACGAAGGAAATTTTCGGCGGCGAGATGGCTTACGTGAAATGGATGCGCCCCGGCTTCGAGCTCGGCCTCGCGATGCAGGAAATCTGCCGCAAGGACCCGAAGGCGAAGTCCATCATGATGGGCCAGCACGGCTTCATCTCGTGGGACAACGACGACAAGGCCTGCTACACCTACACGCTCGACTGCATCGAGAAAGCGGCCGCTTACATCGAGGCGAAATACGCCGCGAAGGGCGGCGATACCGCGGCGTTCGGCGGCGCGAAATACGCCACGCTCGACGAGGCGAAGCGCAAGGCGACCTTCGCCGCGATTCTCCCGTGGCTGCGCGGTCAGGTTTCCAAGGAGAAGCGTTTCGTCGGCACCGTGCAGGACGACGCGAAGATCCTGCGCTTCGTGAACTCCAAGGACGCCGCGCGTCTCGCCGAACTCGGCACGAGCTGCCCCGATCATTTCCTCCGCACGAAGATCAAGCCGCTCTACGTCGATTGGAACCCGCAGGCTGAGGACGCCGCGGCGCTCAAGGCGAAACTCGCCGCCGGCCTCACCGCCTACCGCGCCGACTACGCCGCCTACTACGCGAAGTGCAAACACGCCAACTCGCCCGCGATGCGCGACCCGAATCCCACGGTCGTCCTCATCCCCGGCCTCGGCATGATCGCGTGGGGTAAGGACAAGTCCGAGTCGCGCGTCACGGCCGAATTCTACAACTGCGCCGTCGAGGTCATGCGCGGCGCCGAGGCGATCGACAAATACATCGCGCTCCCGCAGCAGGAGGCGTTCGACATCGAGTATTGGCTGCTCGAGGAAGCGAAGCTGAAGCGCATGCCCGCCGAGAAGGAACTCGCGCGCCAGGTCATCATCGTCGTCGGCGCCGGCTCCGGCATCGGCAAGGAAACCGCCCACCGCCTCGTGAAGGAAGGCGCGCACATCGTGTGCGTCGACATGAAGCTCGAGACCGCGCAGGCCACCGCGAAAGAAATCACCGACAAGCACGGCCTCGGTATCGGCGTCGCCGGCACGGGCCTATCCAACTGCGGCCCGGCCCTCGGCCTCGCGTGCAACATCACCGATCGCGCCAGCGTGCGCGCGATGCTCGACGATGTCGCGCTCGCCTACGGCGGCTTCGACAGCATCTGCGTCACCGCCGGCGTCTTCTGGCCGAGCGACACCACGGGCCACATCCCCGACGACAAGTGGGCCTTCACCTTCGGCGTCAACGTCACCGGCAGCTACATCGTCGGTGATGAAGCCTACAAGACGTGGAAGGAGCAGGGCCTCAAGGGCGCGCTCGTCCTCACGACCTCCGCCAACGCCGCCGTCGCGAAAAAAGGCAGCGTCGCCTACGACTGCTCCAAAGCCGCCGCCAACCACCTCGTGCGCGAACTCTCGATGGAGCTCGCCCCGCTCGTGCGCGTGAACGGCGTCGCCCCCGCGACGGTCGTGCAGGGCAGCGCGATGTTCCCGCGCGACCGCGTCATCGGCTCGCTCGCGAAATACAACATCCCCTACACCGACGACGAGGCGACGGAGTCGCTGGTCAAGAAACTCGCCCAGTTCTACGCCGACCGCACGCTGACGAAGGCGCCCATAACGCCCGCCGACCAAGCCGAGGCGTATTTCCTCCTCGTGACCCAGCGCCTCAGCAAGACCACCGGCCAGATCGTGACGGTCGACGGCGGCTTGCACGAGGCGTTCCTGCGCTAACGGGCAACTCACGGTTGCACTCGGCAGTTTCGGCCCGGCTTTTCGCCGGGCCTTTTTTTCGCTCCAGTGCAGCCTATTTCTCCGCGTCAAAAAAAGTCATCGCCTTGATGATCGCGAGGAGCGCGGCGAGCAGCGCGGCGCCGAGCCATCGGTCGCGACCACGAGATCCTTCGCGGTCAGGGATCCAGTGATGAGCAGCAGGCAGGCAAACAGGCGGGGCGTAATCATGGGTATTCCGCCAGACGCGCCGACGCGAATTTCGTGACCGCCATTCGCACCAACCGATTCACCACCAAGACACGAAGGGCACGAAGAAATCCACCGCAGTGGCTTCCTTGGCGCGGTTTCCTCCGTGTCTTCGGGGTGAAACCCGTCAGCGCAAGAACGCCTCGTGCAGGCCGCCGTCGACCGTCAC
>JBEANZ010000787.1:0-9683 GCA_041165185.1 Verrucomicrobiota bacterium
CCATGCACCTCGACGATCTCCAGCAAGCCCTCCTCGCCTCCTACCGCGCGGACGGCGGCATCAACCACCTCGACGGCGCCAACCTCCCGTCGCAGCAGTCGGTCAACCAACTCGCCGCCGACCTGATGCACCTGCTGTTTCCCGGCTACTTCGAGGAGACCGGGCTCACGCAGGCCGCGCTCCCGGCGCACGTCGCCGCCCTCCTCCGCCGCATCGACGACCGCCTCGTCGCCGAGATCGAGAAGTGCCTGCGCTTCGCGAAAATCGCCGACCCCGCCGCCTCGGCCCGCGAACGCGCCACCGCGTTTCTCCGCCAGCTCCCCGCGCTGCGCAAACTCGTGCAGACCGACGTCACCGCCGCCTACCGCGGCGATCCGGCCGCGCGCAGCGTCGAGGAAATCATCGTCGCCTACCCCTGCGTGCTCGTCATCTCGCTCCAACGCCTCGCGCACGTGCTCTTCCACCTCGGCGTGCCGCTGCTCCCGCGCCTGCTCACCGAGTTCGCCCACGAACGCACCGGCTGCGACATCCACCCCGGCGCGCGCCTCGGCGATCACTTCTTCATCGATCACGCAACGGGCGTCGTCATCGGCGAAACCGCGACGATCGGCTCGCACGTGAAGCTCTACCAAGGCGTCACGCTTGGCGCGAAATCCTTCGAAACCGATCCCGACGGCCACCCGGTGAAAGGCGTGAAACGCCACCCCGACATCGGCGACCACGTGACCATCTACGCGCACGCGACCATCCTCGGCGGCGACACGACCGTCGGCGCGCGCTCGATCATCGGGTCGAACGTCTGGCTGATGAAATCGATCCCGGCCGACTCGGTGGCGCTGTTCAAGGGCGACAGCGTGGTCGTCCGGTCCCGCCGTAAGAACGATTCCCTCGAGGGCGCCGGTTCCGGCGCCGGCGGCGGAGCCGACGCGCCGCTGGGGGAGTGGGAGATTTGAGGCGGTGATGAAGCGGCCACCAGAAGCCTCGACGGAGTCTGTCTCGCTCGCTCGGGTGCTCGCGGGCAGCCTCAACGAGAGCGGGAAAAGTGACGAGGAAACCACCGCGATGCTACGTTCCCGCCTCGCAGATCTAAAATCGGGAAAAGACGCCGGGCTCTCGTTTGAGGAAGTCTTCGGCGAGCGGGAAACCTAGCCGCCCACGCGCCACTGGCAGAACGCGCGAGTCGTTTCAGCGATCAAGCATCGCCAAACCCTTCGTCACGCGGCGGAGCTTCGTCAGGCGGCCGACGAAATTCCAGTCCTGCACGAAGAGGTTGCCCGCCGCGTCGAAGGCGATGCCGTGCGGCGCGATGAAGATGCCGTCCTGCCAGAATTCCGGCGCGAGCTTGAACTGCGCCCACTGCTTCTGGTCCGGGTTGTCGCCGAGGGTGACGACGATCTTGCCCGTCTTGTCCGTCACGACCACGCGGCCGGCGAGTTCGGCAATGGCGGCGTAGTCGCCCTTGATCGAGACCGAGCAGGGGCGGCGGAGATCGGTCGCGAGCGTGCGGACGAATTTGCCCTCGAGGTCGAGGTGCACGAGGCGCTTGTTCTCGCGATCGCAGACGAGGAGGAGCGGCGTGCCGGAGCGGGTGTCGAGCGCGATGCCGTGGCAGGTCTTGAACTGCCCGTCGCCCTCGCCGCGCGTGCCGATCGTCTTGAGGTATTTGCGGTCGGCGGAATACATGTGGATGACGCTCGCGCCGTAGCCGTCGGCGACGTAGATGCGGCCGTCGGGGCCGACGGTGATCGCGGTGGGTTTGTAGGCCTGCGGTTTCTTGGTCGCATCGGCGGGCTGGTCGTAGAGGCCGCTCTCCTTCGGCACGCCCATCGTCCAGATCGCGTTGCCGTCGAGGTCGAGTTTGACGGCCTGGCTGGCGGTGACGTGCGCGGCGTAGATGAACTCCTTGCCGCCTTCCTCGCGGATCATAAGGCCGTGGATGCCGGAGAATTTTGGCGCGATGCTGCGAAGGAATTTTCCGTCGGCCGCAAACACGAGCACGCCAAGGGGGCCGTCGCTGCTCATGTAGACGAGGCCGGCGCGATCGACGACGATGCCGCCGTGGGTGGGGCCGAGGTTGGTGTTGGCGGGGACCTTGGCCCAGCCGGCCTCGATTTCGAATTTCCAGGTGCCGGAGCCGAGCGGGGCGGCGGGGAGCGCGGCGGCGACCTTGCGGTTGGTGGCGGGCAAATCGTCCGGGTGGGCGAGCACGGCGGTGGTCAGGCCGACGGCGAGAACGAGAGCGGCGGAGGAGCGGTGTAGCGACATGGCGGACAGGGGAGTGAGGTTGAGCAACGCGGGGCGAATCGGGCGCAAGTTCACGCGGAAAGCCCGGGCGCTGTCCACTCAAACGATGCAGAAAGATCCGCCCCACAGGGCGACCGCTCCCTCACCTCGCGGGGAGCGGCGTAATCACGAGCGCGCCGGGGATGGCGTGGTCAAAGGTGGCGAGCACGAGGCCGGCGGAGGCCGCGAGCTGCGCGAGGTAGGCGTCGGAGGTGCGCCCGCCCGAGGTCGCCCAGTGGGCCAGCTGCGGCGAGGGCGCAGCCGTCACGTAAACGCCGGCATGTTTGCGGATGTCGGCGAGCGCGTCCTGCGCCTCGTCGAGGGTGAGCTTGAAGACCTGCATCGAGACGCGGAGAAAACCCAGCTCGGTCAGCGCGCAGGTAGAAAGCGATTTGAAACCGACCGACTTCGCCCACGCGTGAAACGTCGAGTGCCCGTGCGCCGTAGCGTGCCACCACGCGAGGAGGGCGTTTACGTCGAGCAGGTATTTCGTCACGGGAAATCGGCGAGCGCCGCCTTGACTTCGTCGAACGAAACCGCCGGGCCCGGCGTGGCATCAAAGGGTAATCCGGAGACCGGATGGTTCTTGATCACTCGCTTGCGCGGCCGCGGCGCCCGCGCCGGAAACACGACGGTGCGCAGGTAGGCGGAGACGGTGCGATTCGATGCGCGGGCCTGCGCGCGGAGCGTCCGCGCCTCGGCCGGGGAAACCTTGATCGTGATGGCGGTCATCGTGGGCAGGACGGTATGACCCGGGCCGGATCGGTCAAAGGCAAACCCGACAGGGGCCCGCGCCCCAAAGGCTGGCGAGTCGGCCGAGCGAGCGGATCAACCCTACTCGCCTCTACCGCTTTTCACCGACTCGAAGACCACCCTTCCGTCCACGTCGTGCAGGCGCAGGGCGAGGCGCGGGGCACCCGAGACGATGTTGAGTTCGCCGGAAAGGAAGCCGCCGTGCTTGATGCGCAAGAAGCGATGCATGGCGCGGGGCTGTTCTTCGTTCCAGCCGCCGGCGTGGGCGTCGCTCGCGGCGCCGACGCTCCACTCTTCGAGCTGCGTCGCGGGATCGACGGAGACGTATTGCCAGTGGCGGTCGCCGGTGATCGTGATGAGGTTTTTTTGTTTCGTGAGCATCGCGCGGAGGCGCGCGCCTTCGTCGCTGAAGCCGGCGTTCGCGTAGTTGTCGTCCTTCTGCGGGCGGTCGGGGCCGACCATGGGCGTCGGTGTGATCAGGATTTTGAAGGTGGCGTCGGAGGCGGCGAGCGTGCGCTCGGTCCAGGCGATCTGTTCGGCGCCCCAGATGGTGTGCGGCTTCGTCGCCGACGAACGGAAATCGCGGCCCTCCACGAGCCAGATTTGGAGGTGCCGGCCCCAACGCACCGTGCGGTAGGGCGGCTGGCCGGTGGCGGTCTGCTCGTGGAAAATCCGCAGCCCGTCCGCGAACGTCAGGTCGCCGTTGCGCGCGCCGGGCTCGGAGTCGTTGGTGAGCACGTCGTGATCGTCTTTTTGGAAGTAGCTGCCGACCTGCCGGTGTAGCTCGCGCAGCGCGCCGTAGCTGAACATCCGCGCCCAGTGGTAGCGGGCGAGGTCGGCGTTCACCGCGTGGACGGGGCCGTGGTCGTAGTAAACGGCGTCGCCCGTGTTCACGAAGAAATCCGGCCGCAACGCGAGCATCGCCGGGTAGATCTTGAAGCCGTCGGGGCGGTCGCGGTCCTCGTATTGCTGGCAGGTCATCACGCAAAAGCTCACGCGGGCCGCGGCGTCGGCGGCCGGCGCGGTCGTGAAGCCGCCGCGCGTCGTGCTCGTCGCAGGCGAGCGCGCGTCGGGGCGGCCTTCGACTTCGACTTCGTAACGCGTCGCGGGGCGCAATCCGCTCAACGCAAACACGCTCGTGAAATCCCGCGTCGCATCGACCGCACGCCAGCCGGCGTCGATCCACGTCGTCGCGCCGGCCGCGCGGTAACGCACGCGCGTATCGCCGCTCGCGCCGAGGGCAGCGCCGCGGATCGAGCCGAGGTCGGCGCCGGGCGGGTAGGAGATTTCCACGCGGGCGTCGCCGTAGTTGGCGTTGTCCTTCAGGTTGATTTCCTGGCCGGTCTTGCGGTTGGTGAGGCGCGTGACCGGGAGCGGGCCGTCGTCGGGAGCGCGGTCGGCGTCGCGCGTGAGGCGCGTCCAGATCGTGGCGGTCGTCGCGGTGGGCTCGACGATCTTGATGCCGGTGGCTTGGTGGACCGGCGCGGCGATGGCGGTGGCGGCGAGCGAACTCAGTGGCAACAGCAGCGCGAGGCCGCGGGCGCGCGACGTGGCGAACCATGACGGAGTTGACGGGAGTTTCATGGGGCGAAGCGGCGGGCGGGTTACTACCACGCGCAGAGCGAATCGATGTGCGCGGCCGAGCCGTCGCGCGCCCAGCCGTCGAGTTGCGCCTGATCCTTGAGTTGCTGGCCGCGGGCGCGGGGGACGGCGGCGAAGACGTTGGCGCACTCGGCGAGGCCGGTCATGTCGCCCCAGAGTTTCTCGAATTGCGCGACGGGAAACACGTCCTCCTGGCCGTGGCCCCAGCGTTTCTTCACGTCCTTGAGCGTGACGTAGGTCGGCACGCGCGCGGCCATCGCGCGGACGGCGGCGGCGGTGCGCTCGGCGTCGGCGAGTTCGCCACGCGTAAGCCCGAAGAGCGCGAGTAGGCGGTCGATGTCGATCCAGCAGGAGTTCGTGTTGTAGTAGGTGAGGTTGAACTCGTCCGACTCCCGCGGCAGCGCGAGGCCCTCGACGAGCCGCACGCGGCCATCGACGCGCGCGAGGCCGCCGCCGTGATCCTCGATGCGGCGCGGGATGACTTCCCAGCCGAGCGTCGCGCCGCTCGCCTGGAACCACCCGACGAGCGCGGGATCGAGCGTGGCGCCGAGGGTGTCGATGTTGTGGACGAGGAGCGTGCGGAGCTGCGGCTGCGCGGCGAGGAGACGCGCGAGCGTGCCGTTCTTGAGGAGATTCGGAATCTCGAACCAATGGCCGACGGGGTGCAGGCACTGGCCGGGGAGATTGTCGGTGTAGTCGGCGCCCTCGCCGACGGTGCGCGCCCAGTTGGTGAGCGCGGCGCGGATGCTGTCGCGCATTTTTTCCTTCTGCTCGTCGAGCCGCTGCTGCGCCGTCTCCTCCCACGCGAAGTGCAGATCGCGCACGGCGGGCACGAGGCGCAGGCCGATGGAGCGGCCGGGCGAGAGAAACACGGAGCGGTCAAACGCGTCCGGAAAACTCGCGCGCAACTGCCGCTCGATCGGCGCGTGCGTGAGGTAACTCGTCGTGAACACGTGCGGCACGGCGCCGCCGAACTCGGCGGCGGTGCGGCGTGATTTGGCGAGGTGCACCTCGGCGAAGCTGCGGTGCGTGCCGCCGAATTTCGCGAACGGGTGCAGCGCCTTCACGACGCCCGCGCCCTGCGTCCAACGCGAGCCGACGCCCGCGGCGTAGCTCACCACGGCGCACTCGCCGCGGGCGAGCGCGGCGGCGCCGGCCTCAAGAAAACCGGGTGAAGCGGTGGATGAATTGAACAACTCCGCCGCCGGCACGTCCTCGATCTTCGCGGTGGCGGGGAGGCGGTTCATCGCGAGGCCGATGCGGCCGGCGCGGAGGTCGGCGCGGATCTGCTCGTGTTGCGCGCGGTCGAAACCGTTTTCGGCGAGCAGCTCGTCGAGGCGGCGACCCGAGCGCGCGCCGGCGTCCGACGCGGGCAACAGCCGGTCGAGCAACGCGGGGAGCGCGGCGGAAAATTCGGGCGTGGTGCGCGCGGCGCGCGTGAACTGCGCGAGATCGGCGCGCTCGCGCGGCGTGAGCTCGCGGGTGTCGCGGCGGAGGAAACCGGGGACGGTCTGCTGGTAGAATTCGAGCGGGAGCAGCGCGGCGTCGCCGTGCAGGAGCGCGCCGACGGACCCGTGCTCGTTGATCGCGAAGTCATAAACGACCGGGTCCATCGCGAACGGCAGCGAGGTCTCCAGCTCCCGTTTCGTGGCGAGCATGATCGCGGCGAGTTTCGCCTGGCCCTCGGCGCGGCGGTGCGGGGCGAAAATAAAACCCATGCCGCCGCCCGACATCCCGCCGAGCATCCAGAAACCCCAGAAATCCTCGCCGAACGCGGCGCGCGTGCGCGCGATCAGCAGCTCGGTGTAGCGGTTGCTCACCCAGGGAATGATCGTCTGGAGGGGGCCGGAGAAATTTTCCTCGAGCGCGCGGCCGAGCGCGCGGATGTCGCCGGCGGCGAGGAGCGCGAGGATGCGGTCGAGCGTGCCGACGGCGCGGAGGCGCGCGGCCCACTCGGCCTCGCAGCGCAGGAGGTATTTCTCGGTGGCCATCTCGAGGATGGGCCCGACGTTTTGCGCCATGCCGCCGTGGACGAGCACGAGGGAGTCCTGAAGTTTTCCCCGCGCCTCCGGGGAAATCCGATCCGCGCCGAGCAGCGTGTGGCGCGGGAGCAAGCGGCCGCGGCTGATGCCGTGCTCGGGATCGCCGGGTTGGGCGGGGGCGCCCTCGATGAGCTTGATGCCGGGCCAGACGCCGCCGGAATCCTGCCAGCCGCCGCCGGAGCCGCCGAGCCACTCGCCGAGGATCGCGCGCGCGGCGACGATACGGCGTTCGGGTTCGGCCATCGCGCCGTCGAGCGAACGCACCTGGCCCGTCGCGCGCATGAGCGCGCCGATGAGGGCGCCGAGAAGATTGGTGGAGACGGCGAGCCGCGAGCCCTTGGGGATGCGGTTGACGTGGCTGATTAACTCGAAGCCGCGGCCGGGGCCGAAGATCGCGGCGAGCAATTCGGCGAGGCTCGCGCCGGAGCGTTCGATGCCCGGCGGCACGAGGCCGGCGGCGATGACGGCCGCCTTGAGCAGGCCGAGGTAGTCGCGGCCGAAATCAAACACCTCGTCGAGCGTGGAAATGCACGCGGTGGCCTCGAGGTCGACGCTCGCGAGGCGAATCACGGGCTCGTCGATGACGCGGAAGTAGGCCTCGACCGGCGGGCGCGGCGCGGCGTCGCGCCCGTGGACGCCGAGGTCGACGGAGATGTTGAGCACGCGCGCGCCCTCGGGAAAATCCATGCCGAGGAAAAAAATATCCGACCAACCGCAGTGCGTGAGATCCATGCGGACGGGGGTGCGTTCGCGGAGGAGCGGATGGACGGAGGCGCCATTTTCGCGCGCGAGGAGTTCCGGACGCACACGCAGCGGCTGGTCGCCGGGGTGGCCGAGGCGGAACATCCAGGCGTTGCCGCGCGTGGAGCGCACGGTGCGGCGGACTTGATCGGCGAGGGTTTGAAACGCGAGCGCGTGGTGCGCGGCGGCGAGGGCGCTGGAGAGCGTTTCGCTCGGGCCGGAGGTGGATTGCGCGGCGAGGAACACCGCGATGGCTTCCTCGAAGCGGCGCTCGAGCAGGTGGCGGAAACCATCGTAGGGCACGCGGCCGAGGCGCGGCAGATCGGCGCGCGCGGGCAGGTGGTAGCGGTGGATCGCGGTGAGGAAGAAAAGGGCGCGGACGCGTTGGTAGAGGTTAGTCTCGCGGCGGCGGTAGGCGTCGAGTTCGGCGCAGGTCGCGAGGAGCTCGGCGACGGGGCGGCCCTCGCACCAACGATCGATGGCTTGATCGCGGGTGGCGGCGTCGGGGGAGGAGATGAGGTCGAGGACGCTCGGGGTCATGCGGGACGGTTTTTCCACGGAGGAGTTGGAACGCTAATCTTCGCTAATTTTCGGAGGCAGGGCGGAGCGGGAGTGTGCGGGCTTCGCCTAATCGGCGGAGCGCGGGGACGTGGGAAGTTGCGAAACCGATGAAGGGAGGGCGGAGAGATTTTCTTGGGTTCTCCCAAGCCGGGGAGACCACGGATCGCACGGATGGGCACGGATCAAGGCGGGGAGCGTCGGGGTTCGATCCGTGGCGATCCGTGTGATCCGTGGTGGGGTCATGCTCCGGTGATTGGGAGGCGCATTATTCAGCGCGGACGGCGAGGAGGTCGACGAGTTGGGTGAGGACGTGATCGCGGTCGCGGCCGGAGAGGGAGAGGGCGAGTTGGGCGAGGAGGAGGCCGTAGGGCGCGCCGATGTCGTAGCGGCGGCCGGCGATGGAGAGCGCGAGATAACGGCGGCGCGCGGCGAGCGCGTGGAGCGCGGGCGAGAGGCCGAGCGGGCGGTCGGGGGCGGCGGCGCGTTGCTCGTCGAGGAGCGAAAAAATTTCCGGTCCGAGCACGTGGAGACCGAAGAAGCAGAGATAAAAGCCCGCGCGCAGGCCGGGCACGATGAGTTGTTGTTCCGCGACGGTGGGCGTGGGTTTTTCGAGGACGGTGTCGATGTGATAGAGCGGGCGATCGCCGCCGACGAGCCGGCCGCCGATGGCACCGTAGGAGGTGAGCTGGCTCTCACGCGTGGGCTGCACGGCGGAGACGGAGGCGTTTTCCGCGACGGCGATGTCGATGAGCTGGCGCGCACAACTGACCGCACCGGACGCGACGTGCAGGTGATCGCCGACGAGGTGGAGGAAGGGTTGGTCGCCGACGAAGGCGCGGCCGCAGAGGATGGCGTCGCCGTAGCCGCGCGGGGCGGGTTGCGCGACGAAGCGCACGCGCGCGCGCAGCGCGCCGCACGCCTCGGCGTAGGCGGCCTCGTCGCCGGGGCACACGACGACGCAGAATTCCTCGATGCCGGCGCCGGCGGCCTCCTCGAGGATGATCTGGAGCGCGGATTTCGTTTCGCCGCGCTGGTCGACGAGGGTTTGCAGCGGGAGGGTGCGCTGGCGGGGATTGGCGGCGGTGATGAGCGCGTGGCGGACGGGCATGGCGGGGAGGAAGGGCGCGCATTCAGCGAGCGGGCGCGGTGGGCTTCAACCGGAAACCAAGCGGGAAACGCGGAGGGCGCGCGCGGGCGGCGCGAGCGGCGGAAAGGCCACGAGGCGGGACGCCTCGTCCACGACTCGGCGCGCGGTTGACCGAGCGGGCTTTTGTGCTACCGGTGGCCCCTCATGCCCGCACAAACCACTCGGAAAAAAGCCGCGCCGCGTCCGCCGCGCGTGCTGGGCGGGACAGTGTTCATCACGCGGCAGGTGCATTTCAATTCCGCGCACCGGCTCTACAATCCGACGAAGAGCCTCGCGTGGAACCAGCGGCAATTCGGCCTCTGCACCAACCCGCACTGGCACGGCCACAATTACGTGCTCGAGGTCACGCTGCGCGGCCGGCCCGCGGCCGACACCGGCTACATCATGGACCTCGGTGAATTGAAACGCGTGCTCCACCGCGCGGTCGTCGACAAGTGCGACCACCGCAACCTCAACGACGAGGTGGATTTCCTGCGCGGCGTCATCCCCTCGACGGAAAACCTCGTGATCGCGTTTTGGCACGAGATCGCGCCGTTGCTGCCGCCGGCGGCGAC
>JBEANZ010000788.1:0-2571 GCA_041165185.1 Verrucomicrobiota bacterium
AAAACGCCGAGTAGCGAGAGGGCGGCGCTCGCCAGTAGTTTCTCCGGTCCCAGCCACGTGAGCCGCGCGGCCAGCGGCCAGGCGACACCGAACGCCACCACCAGATAGAGCAGGACCGAGCCAAACGTGTCCGCGATCATGGCGCCGGTCCGCGACGCTCAGCGCAGGAGGTTGTATTTGAAGATCGCCCAGAGCGCGCGGAAGCCATCGCGCCAGCCGATCTTTTTGCCCTCGGCGTAGGTGCGGCCGTAGTAGCCGATGCCAACTTCGTAGATCACGACGCCGAGCTTCGCCACCTTGGCGGTGATCTCGGGCTCGAAGCCGAAGCGGTTTTCCTCGATGGTGATTTTTGTCAGCACGTCGCGGCGGAAGAGTTTGTAGCACGTCTCCATGTCCGTGAGGTTGAGGTTCGTGGCCATGTTGGAGAGCAGCGTGAGAAACTTGTTGCCGACCATGTGCCAGAAATAGACCACGCGGTGCGCGTCGCCGCCGGAGAAACGCGAGCCGAAGACCACCTGCGCCTTGCCCTCGATGAGCGGCTTGAGGAGGCGCGGGTATTCCTGCGGATCGTATTCGAGGTCGGCGTCCTGCACGATGACGGCGTCGCCCGTAGCGGCGGCGAACCCCGTGCGCAGGGCGGCGCCCTTCCCCTGGTTCACCTCGTGAAAAATGATTTTGTCCACAAGCGGCGCAATCTGGGTGCGGAGGATGTCGCGCGTGCCGTCGCGCGAACAGTCGTCGACGATGATGATTTCCTTGTCGGCGACCGGCGCGGCGCGCACGCGGTCGACGATGGTGCGGATGGTCTTCGCTTCGTTGTAACAGGGGATGACGATGGTGAGCTTCATGCGGGCGCGGCCAACGTAGGCGTCGCGTTGTCGCGGGGGGAAGCTGAAACTCGCATCGGAATCGGCGCCGGCCGTCGCGCGGCGGCCCCGGCGCGAAGTGTCTACGTGGCGTAGCCGAGTTTTCTCAGCGTCGGTCCGGCTTCGGCTTCGAACAAAGCGAGCGCCTCCGCCGGCATCTCGTCGCGGTGGCTGCCGACCGCGCCGCGCCGCACAAAGGGATGAGCTTTGGGCCAGTTTTTGTCCTCCCAGCCTTTCTCGGCCTCGCGTTTTTTTTGTTTCTCAAACGCCGCGCCCGCGACGGCGCGCGCGATTTGGTCGTCGGTGGCGGCGAGTCCCGCGAAGTCCGCCATGCGTCGTAGGCCGGCGATGGGATCGCGTTTCAATTCCTCATAGCGGACGACGAGCAGCTCGGCGCCATGCGGGTTGGCGAGCCAGGCCTCGACGTGTTCGTGCCAGCGCGCGTCGAGGTGCGGTGCGCGGCGGATGAGCGTCGGAAAATCGACCGCGGGGAAGATCGCGTTGTGATGGTGGAAGTAGGAAACCATCGCGTCGCGCCCGTCACGCAGCAGGTAAATCACGCGGCGGTAGTCGGCGCGCGGGAGCAGGTGCGACTTGAACACCACGGGCTCCATGTAGCGGCGGTAGGCGAGGTGCGACTGGAGATCGGGGACGAGTTCCTGCACGAGCGCGTCGGCGCACTGCGCGGTGTCGAGGCCGGCGAGACCGGCAAAGAGATACTGCACCCACGTGTGGCCGGACTTGGGAAACCCGACGACAAACACATCGCGCGCCTCGTGATCGTGCGCGAGGCGCAGGCCGGTGAACGGTCCCGTCCAGCGGATCGCGGCGCGGATCAGGGCGAGGTGGACGCGGTTCGGCATGGGCGGGAGCGTGCGCGCGG
The DNA here is from genome assembly GCA_041165185.1 of Verrucomicrobiota bacterium. Taxonomy (GTDB): domain Bacteria; phylum Verrucomicrobiota; class Verrucomicrobiia; order Opitutales; family Opitutaceae; genus JBEANZ01. Next base: position 1,750 of record JBEANZ010000788.1, read on the forward strand.
GCGTGGTCGGCTCAAGGGGGAACGCCGCCGCAGGCCCGCGTGCTCACGCCGCCGGCGGGCGACCGAAGACCGCGCGCCAGCCGAGCGACCAGCCCTCGCGCACGCGCGGGAGCAGCGCCGGGAGCAGCGCCATGTTTAGCGCCAGCGCGAGCACCGCCGCGATCGCCGCGCCGGTCGCGCCGTAGCGGGGCACGAGCGCGAAGTTGAATGAGACGTTCACGAGCGCGCCGCCGACCGCGAGGACGAGCCCGTCGAGCTGGCGGTTTTCCAGGAGCAACCACTGGCTGCGCGCGATGCCGTGGCCGATGAACACCGCCGTCCACGCGTGGATCGCGAGCGGCGTGGCCGCGCCGGCAAACGCCGCGCCAAACGCGCCCGTCGCCAGCCACGGCGCCGCGAGCGTGAGCGCCGCTGCGCACGCCGCGCCGGCCCACGTCGTGTGCCGGAAAAATTTCGCCATCGCCGCGCGGTAGGCGGCGCGATCCGTGGCGTGGAGATGAGTGAGCTGCGGAAACCACGCGTTGATCAAAATCATCGGCGCGAGGTAGCCGACCTCCGAGAGGCGCACGGCCGCCGCGTAAACACCCGCCGTTCCCGCGTCGATCAGGTGCGAGACGAGCACGACGTCGATGCGCCGGTAGATCGTGATTGCGAGCGTGGTGAGCAGCAGCGGCGCGGCATCGCGCAGCAGCGTGCGCGCGAGCGCGCCGTCCCACGACCAGCGGCGCGGCGCACCGGCGGCGGGAAAAAACGCGAGCGCCAGCGCTCCGCCGATCAGCGCGACTTCGGCCGCCGCCGCCGCGCCGAACGCCGTGACCGCGG
>JBEANZ010000789.1:0-9539 GCA_041165185.1 Verrucomicrobiota bacterium
CCCACGTTGCCGCAAGTCTGCGAGCGCGCCCTGTTGCTCCCGTGTTCTCCGGCGCTGCTGCCGCGCATCGCCGCCGCCATCGCGGATCCCGACAGCTCGGCGGAGGACATCGCGCGCATCATCATGGTCGATGCCGCGCTCGCGACCTCGACGCTGCGGCTGGCGAATTCCTCGTATTTCAGCGGCGGCGCGCCCGCCGCCACCGTGGCCGACGCGGTCGTGCGGCTGGGGCAGCGCGAGCTGTTTCGCCTGGCCGCGCTCGGGCTCGTGAGCCGCTGGGAAACCGTCGCGGGCGCCCGCGGCGAACCGGGCGACTTTTGCCGCCACGCGCTGTGCACGGCGTTTGCGGCCGAGATTCTGGCGGAGGCGACCGAGGCGGTTGACCCGCAGACCGCCTACACCGCCGGGCTCGTGTGCGACCTCGGCGCGCTCGCGATCACGCACGCGTGCGCGGCGTTTTTCCCGGTGCTGCGGGCGCATTGTGCGAGCGGTCGGGCAACGTGGGCGGAGGCGGAGCGCGCGGTGCTCGGCTACACGCGCGCGGAAGTCGGCGCACATCTGCTGCGGGTCTGGCGTTTCCCGGAGGAACTCGTCGCCGCAGCGGCCTTTTGCGATCGGCCGGCGCAGGCGCCGGCGGCGGCCGCGGCGCTCGTGGCGCATGTCCACGCCGGAAAATACGTGGCGACCTCGTTCGGTCCGGGCGTGCCGGCGGAGGGATTCTTGTTTGAACTGGATGCGACCGTCCTCGCCGCCAACGGGTTTACGCCCGAGCTGCTCGAGGAGTCGATGACGCTCGTGCATGAACGCGCCGGCGCGCTGTTGAAGGACCGCCTCACGCACGGGGCGCTGGCGAGCTGAGTTTATTCTGCGCGCGTGTAGCGGCGGACGGCTCTGCCCGCCGGCTCGACGGCTACACGGCTGAATGACAAACCCGGCGGGCAGGGACGTCCGCCGCTACACACGCGTGCCGCCACGAAACGGACGACACCCTCGCCTACGCGGCCAGCGAATACTCGGCGTCGAGATCGGGCGTCTTGAGCTTGAGCGCGCCGGTGCGGAGTTCGAGGTGGACGGTGCGGTTGACGGTGCCGCCCACGTCGGCGCGAGCGACGGCGAGGCCATGGTGTTGCAGCCAAGCGGCGGTCGCGCGGAGATTGCGTTCGCCGATGCGAAAACTGTCGGTGTCGCCGCCGAGGACATTGGCCCCGCCGGCGACGTAGATGCGCAGGCGCGCCCGCTCGGCGCGCATTCCCGCGAGTTCGCGGAAGAGCAACGGCAGCCCGGTGTCGGCAAACATGGCGGGGCGCCGCGCGGCCTTCTCCGGCGCGATCGCGGAGTCGGGCAGCATCAGGTGGAGCAGCCCGCCGACGCGCCCAACGGGGTCGTAGGCGAGGACCGCGAGGCATGAACCGAGCGCGTAGGTGCTCAGGCAGAGCGAGGGGTTGTTGGACACACCGAGGTCGCCGACGCCGACGGTGAGGCGTTGGGCGAAGAGCGAAGCAACGGTGGGAGCGCCGGACATGTTCAGGAGGCCGAGGCGGCGCGAAGGCGGGGCAACACGAGCGGCGGTCGGACGAACGGGCCACGGCGGCCCGCGGCGCCGATCATGAATAGACCAGCAGACGCTGGCTGATCGGGGTGACCTGGTTGTGGCTGCGAATTTTGGAAATCGTGCCGGGGCTGAGCGCCTGACCCTCGCCGATCAACAGAAGGCCGTGCGGACTGTAGATACCGTGGGCGAGCACCATGCCTTCCTCGAGTTCGTGGATCATGATCTCGCGGACGCGTTTCGGCAGCTGCATGTGGTTGCTGACCTTGAGAAAAAGGCGGACGGCCTCGGGATCAAACGCGGTGCCGGATTTCTCGAGCAGCGCGGTGATCGCGGCGTTTTTCGGGAGGCCGGACTCGACGAAGGCGACGGCGACGGCGAGGCAGCGCGCGGGCCACGGGATCGCGTCGCCCGCGAGGCCGTCGGGAAACCCGCGGCCGTCGAAGCGTTCATGGTGCGCGCGGATGACTTCGCCGACGTCGGGGCGGCTGTCGACGAGCGCGGCGAGCGTCTGCCCGTAAGCGGGATGGTTGTGCAGCATCGTCGTCTCGCGCTCGGTGAGCTGGGCGGCATTGGCGCGAAAGGCGCGGAGCATCTCGCGCGGCACGCCGATGAGGCCGAGGTCGCAGAGCCACGCGGCGGAGCGCAGGGCGTGGCGCTCCGCGTCGGTGAACAAGTCCGTCGCGGCCATCTGCGTGGCAAACTCCACGAGCGTGCGGGCTTGCCCGCCGAGGATCGGATCGAAGGCGTTGAGGATGCGACGGCAGAGCTCAATGGAGTTTTCGTAGTTGGCGGCGAGCTCGCGGTTGGCGGAGTCGAGGCGCTGGCGTTGGAGCTCGAGGTCGCGGACCTTGGCCTCGAGGGCGGCGTTGGCGTCGCGGAGCTGGCCGTTGAGTTGCTGGGTCTCGGCCTGAAGGGCGTCGTTGCGCGTGACGAGATCGTGGCGCTGGACGGCGTTACGGACGGTGGCGACGAGTTCCTCGCGGAGCCAGGGCTTGGCGACGAAGCGGAGGATTTCGCCCTTGTTGATCGCGTCGACGATGGTCGGGAGCGCGAGGACGGCCGTGATGAGAATGCGCGAGGAGCGGGGGCGCAGGCGGCGACTCTCGATGAGAAAATCGAGACCGAGCATTTCCGGCATCCGCTGGTCGGAAATGATCACCGCGAAATCGCGTTCCTCAAGGAGCGCGAGCGCCTTCAGCGGACTCGCACACGCCACGACGGGATACCCCTCGCGCTCGATGGTGAGCTTGAGCGTCGTGAGGACGAGCGGCTCGTCGTCAACGACGAGGATCGTCGGAGCGGGTGCGGCGGAGCCGGGCGGATCGGGATCGGAGAGGCTCATGCGGGGACGGGCGCGTGACGCTGCTCGGCCGGGGCGGCGGAGGCGTGGCGCAGGATGTGATCCGCGGTGCGCGGGAGGGGCACCTGGCGTTGGGCGGCGCCGATTTCCCAGGCGGCGCGGGGCATCCCATAAACGACGCTCGTCGCCTCGTCCTGCGCAAACGTCTGCGCGCCGAGTTGGCGAAGGCGCAGCAGGCCCTCCGCGCCGTCGCGACCCATGCCGGTGAGCACGCCGGCCAACGCGTGCGGCGCAGTGCCGGCGTCGGCGGCGGACTTGAAGAGCAGATCGACGGCGGGGCGTTGGTGCCACACGGCCGGGCCGGGGACGACGCGCGTGCGGTAACCGTCGGCGCGCCACTGCACGAGCAGGTGGAAATTTCCCGGCGCCACGAGCGCAAGTCCCGGTGTGAGGGGTTCGCCGTCCACGGCCTCGCGCACGGCGAAGGCGCAGAGCTGGTTCAACCGGTCCGCAAAACTTTTCGAGAAGACCGGCGGGATGTGCTGCACAATCAGGATCGGGGGGAGTCCGTCGGGGAGTTGGGTGAGGACGTCGCGCAACGCCTCGGTGCCGCCGGTCGAGGCGCCGAGCAGGATGAGGCTGCGCGGGTGAGGCGGCGCGGCGGGGCGCGGGCGAAATGCCGGCGCCGACAGCGGCGCGGAAGCGGTCGTCGTGGTCGCGGTGGAGCGCAGGCGGGCGCCGGCGACAGCCTTGATGCGCGCGCCGAGCTGCGCGCCGAGTTCGCCGACGGAGTGCGAGCCGCCGGGTTTCGCGAGCACGTCCATCGCGCCGAGCCGCAGCGCCTCGAGCGCAAAATCCGAGCCGCGCTGCGTGAGCGAGCTCATGATGATCACGGGCAGCGGATGCTGCGCCATGAGGATTTTCAGGAACGTGAGCCCGTCCATCCGCGGCATCTCAAGATCGAGCGTGAGCACGTCGGGTTTCACCTCGCGGATAAGATCGCGCGCCGCGTAGGGGTCCGCGGCGGCGCCGACGACCTCGATCTCCGGATCGGGTTTCAATGCGTCGGCCACGATCCGGCGGACGACGGCGGAGTCGTCGACGATTAGAACGCGGATGGGGCGGGTGGACATGGCGCGTTAGGAGACGGACGGCTTCTGGTAGGTCGCGGGGCGCACGAGGCGCAGGCCGTGGTGGATATGCGTGAGGCTCTCCGAATGCCCGACCAGGAGGTAGCCGCCCGGCACGAGCCGCCGCGCGAGCCGCGCGACGAGTTCCTCCTGCGTCGCGTGGTCGAAATAGATCATGACGTTGCGGCAGAAGATCACGTGAAACGGCTCGGCGAACGGCGGCTCACCCTCGAGAAGGTTGAGCTGGTGGAAGGCGACGCGTTCGCGCAGTTCGGGCTTTACCCGGTAGAATCCCTCCTGCGGCCCGAAGCCGCGTTGGAAATGCGCCGTGCGCGTCGCCGCCGCGAGCCGCTCCACCGCCTCGGCCGGATAAATCGCCGCACGCGCCCGCGCGAGGATGCGTTGCGAGATGTCCGTGCCCTCGATGTCCCAGCGCCAGACCGGCAACGCGGCCGCGAGCGTCATCGCGATCGAAAACGCCTCCTCGCCCGACGACGACGCCGCGCTCCACGCGTAGAATCGCGGCCAGCGCTCGAGCCGCGCGCGCTGCGCCATCGCCGGCACGATCGTGTCGCGGAGAAAATCAAAGTGCTGCCCCTCGCGGAAAAAAAACGTGTGGTTCGTCGAGATGGCGTCGATGAGGCAGCCGAGTTCCTCCTCGGCGCGCGGCGAGCGGAGCAACGCGCAGTAGTCACCGAGCGACGCGCTCTGCGTCTCGCGGAGGCGTTTGCCGAGCCGCGCCGCGACGAGCTCGCGTTTGTCGTCGCCGAGGCTGATGCGGCTGCGTTCGTAAACGACGCCGCGGATGAAATCGAACTCGCTGTCCCTCATGGATGGTTGATTCCTCCCCCATCGGCTCCGGCTGCGGAAAATGAAGCGCGGCGTGCGCGGGATCGCGCCGCCGCGATCATTAACCGCGTCGGCACGGCGGCAGAATTTTCCGCAGGCCGCCTGCGCGGCGCGCACGACGATTTTCGCGGCGCGCGGCGAAATTCTATTTCGCTGCCCCCGATGCGTTTGCGCCCGGCAGAAACCCCGTGGCACCGGCGTTGCTAAACGGCCGACGCGTGATCGCCCCAATTTTCCAGGCCGATAACTACCAGCTCGCGCGCAACCTCCTCGACGCCGCCGTCCTGCGCCAGGAGGCCATCGCCACGAATCTCGCCAACGCCGAGACACCCGGATTTCGCCGCCTCGATCTCGCGCCGGAATTCGCGGCGCAGTTGCGCGCACGCCTCGCGGCGGGGGACCTCGCGCGCACGGCCGGCCAGCTCCGCCCGCAACTCGCCGAGGACCAGACCGCCCGCAGCGTCCGCCCCGACGGCAACACCGTCGAGATCGAGCGCGAGCTGATCGCGATGAACCGCAACACCGTCGAATACGACTACCTCGCCGACATCGTCTCCAACAACCTCAAGCAGCTCCGCGTGGCCGTCACCGGTCGCGTCGCCTGAGCCGACGCCTCCTCCGATCATGAACCTCATCGCCGGCATCGACGTCACCGCGGGCGCGCTCAACGCCAACAAGACGCGCCTCGACATCGTCGCGCAAAACATCGCCAACGCCCAGACCACGCGCACCGCCGGCGGCGGCGCGTATCAACGCCAGGTCGTCTCCTTCGAGACCGAGCTCATCCGCCGCGCGACCGGCGGCGGCCACTCCCTCCAGAGCGTGCGGATTGGCGCCATCGCGCCGGACCGCACGCCGGGCCAGCAGGTTTACAATCCGCAACACCCCGACGCCACGGCCGATGGCCTCGTTTCCATGCCCAACGTCAATCTCTCCTACGAGATGGTCGACCTCATCACCGCGTCGCGCGCCTACGAGGCCAACCTCACCGTCGTGAAAAACGCGCGGCAAATGGCGATGAAGGCGCTGGAGATCGGAAAATGAGGAATGAGCACGCGGGACCGAAAGCGCGGAGCGAAGAGGAAAAGCTGAGAGCGGAGAGCTTAGAGCCAAACACCCACACCCACACCAAATCCGAAATGAGACTTTTCCGCCTACGACCCGACGCGCGCCGCGCTCTGCACCTCTGACTCTCAGCTGTTAGCTCTCAGCTCTTCGCTCCGTCCCTACCGCCCCATGTCTCCCATCGCCTCCGTCAACCCGCTTCAGGCCGGCGTGCTCCAACGGCTCGACGCGCCGCTGCCCAAGATCGCGGCGCCCGCGTTGTCGCGCGCAAGCGGGCCGACGCCCGGTTTCGGCGCCGTGCTCGACGGGCTCGTCGCGGGCGTCGATGCGAAACAGCAGGAAGCAAGCGCGCTCACGCGACAGGTTCTCCTCGGCGACAACGACCAGCTCCACCAGAGCGTCATCGCGATGCAGGAGGCGGGCATGGCCTTTTCGATGATGGTCGAGGTGCGCAACAAGCTCGTCGAGTCCTACCAGGAGCTGATGCGCATGCAGGTGTGAACCGCTCCGCCATCTCCCCCACCCTTTCGTGAAAAACTTCGCCACCTCCCTGCTCGAACTCTGGAAACAACTCGGCCTCAACCAGCGCGTCTCCCTCGCCGTCGCCGCCCTCGCCGTCCTCGGCGGACTGGTCGGCGTCGTGCTCTGGTCGCAGCGGCCGGACCTGCAGTTGCTCTACGCGCGCCTCAGCGAGAAAGACACCGCCGCGATCGTCAGCCATCTCCAGACGCTCAACATCCCGCATCAGGTTTCCGCCGGCGGCACCGCCGTGATGGTGCCCGCGAACCAGGTCTACAAACTCCGCATGGATCTCGCCGCGAAGGGCGTGCCGAGCGGCGACGGCGTGGGCTTCGAGATTTTCGACAAGAGCCAGTTCGGCCTCTCCGATTTCATGCAGCGCACGAACTACCTCCGCGCCGTGCAGGGCGAGCTCGCGCGCACCATCGTGCAGCTCCAGGGCGTGAAGGCCGCGCGGGTGATGATCGTGCAGCCCGAGAGTCGGCTGCTCCTCACCGAGCAGGGCGTGAAGTCCACCGCCTCCGTCTTCGTCGACGCCGGCGGCTCCCGCCTCGATCCCGATCAGGTCAATGCGATTCGCCACCTCGTCGCTAACGCCGTGCAGGGCCTCGCGCCGGATCAGGTCGCCGTCGTCGACAACCGCGGCCGCACGCTCTCCGAGGAGTTGAAACAGGATCCCACGCTCGGCTCCGCGTCGTCGCAGATGCGTTACCGGCAGCAGGTCGAGGACTACCTCTCGCGCAAGGTCGAGACGATGCTCGCCGCCGTGATCGGCCCCGGCAATGCGGTCGTGCGCGTCTCCGCCGAAATCGAAACCGAGGCGATCACCCAAACCGCCGAAAAATTTGATCCGGAGAGCCAGGTCGTCCGCCAGCAGACGCAGACGGACGACACCACCAACTCGCAGGAATCCCGCGCCGCCGGCGGCGCCACCGGAGTGAGCGCCAACGTCCCCGAGAAAAGCCAGGGCAACGCCGCCGAGGCGCGCCCCGTCAACATCTCGGAGCAAAACCGGAAAAACAAAACGATCTCCTACGAGATCAACAAGGTCACCACCAACACCACGCGCACGCCCGGCACGGTGCGGGGCGTGACGGCCGCCGTCTTCATCGCACCGCGCCTCGGCGCACCGCCCGCCGATCCCACCGCGCCGAAGGGCGGGCCCGCGCCGGAGCCCGTGTTGCTCAAGCGCACCGCGGCGGAACTCGACGCGCTCCGCCAACTCGTGGTCAACGCCCTCGGGCTCAAGCTCGCCGCCGGGCAGTCGCTCGACGCGCTTGTGTCGTTGCAGGAGATACCGTTTCAGGCGGCGGGCGCGCTGCCGGGCGCGTTGTTGCCCGCGGCCGGCGAGACCCGTTTGCAAAGCTGGATCGAGGTCGCCCGGCGCTGGGCCGCGTTCGTCGGCGCGGCGATCGTGCTGCTCGTGTTTTGGCGGATGCTCGGCCGGCAGAAGCCAGAGCCGGTGCCCGTCGAGGTGCTCTCGCTCCCGCAGGACGCCCAGCAACGCGCGCTGAGTTCACCGAATTCCGTCACGCCCGAACTCCTCAACGAACTGATCCGCCAGAAACCCGCGCATGTCGGGGTCGCGTTGCGCGACTGGGTCTCCGCCGGCGCGACGGCCGGCACGACGACCGCCAGCAAAAACTGATTTCCCCCAATGCCCGCCGACTTCGACTACGCCAAGCTCACGCGCCCGCAGAAGCTCGCGGTGTTCCTCATCGTGCTCGGTCCGGAGTCCGCCGCCGAGGTGCTGCGGCAGTTCGACGACGCAGAACTCGAACCACTCTGCAAGGAGATGGCCGGGTTCACCGTCATCCCCGCCGCCGCGCAACGGCTGGCGATGGAGGAGTTCTCCGGGCTGGTGGCGCAGAGCGCCGGCTCGGCGCTCGGCGGCCTCGGCTACGCGCAGCGCACGCTCGAAATCGCAAAGGGCGACTACAAGGCCGCCGCCATCGTCGGCCGCATCGGCCCCGCCGGCGCCCCCGCCGATCTGATCAAGGATATTTCCGAAATGGAGGGGCGGCAGATCTTCAACCTCGTGAAACACGAGCAGCCGCAGACGATCTCGTTTCTGCTCTCGTATTTGAGCAGCGCGAAATCGGCGGAGGTGTTCGGGCTCATGGGGCCGGAACTGCGCGAGGAGGTCGTCGAACGCCTCGGCACAATCGAGAGCACTTCGGTCGAGCACGTGGCGAAGATCGCGAAGTCGCTCGGCAAGCATTGCGACGCCAAGGTGCGCCCGCCCGCGCGCAGCAACGGCGGCGTGCGCGCCGTCGCGGATCTGCTCAACCAACTCGACAAGGAAACCTCGAAGGCGCTCCTCAACCGCCTCGAGGAGCGCAACGCCACGCTCTCGGCCTCGGTGCGGAAGAAACTCTTCGGGTTCGAGGACCTCAACCGCCTGCGCGCGGACGACCTGCAGCGGGTGTTGCGCGAAGTCGACTCGTCGAACCTCGCGATCTCGATGAAGTCCGCGCGCGAGGCCATTCGCGGGAAAATCTACGGCTCCATCTCGAAGCGCGCCGCCGAGAGCCTCAAGGAGGAGCTCGAGATGCTCGGCCCGGTGCGCCTCAAGGACGTCGAGGTCGCGCAGGAGGCCATCATCCAGGTCGTCCGCCGCCTCGAGGAGGAAGGCCAGATCAGCCTCGATGCGGACGGCGCGGACAGCGTCGTTGCGTGACCATGGCCTACGCGAAGCTCATCGCCTTTGACCGCCCCCTCGCGGGCGCCGTCCGCCCCGGACAGCAGGGGCGGCTGTGCAACGAGGCCGAGCTCGCGGCGCGCGACGCCGAGGCGTTTCACCGCGGGGTCGATGCCGCCCGCGCCAAGGTCGATCACCAAATCGTCGAGGTGCGCGCCGAAATCCAGCAGTTGAGCGACGGGCTCTTTCAGAAACTCGCCGCGGCGGAGCCCGCGCTGTTGGCGCAGTTGCGCGAGGCGCTGCCGGCGCTCGCCGTCGAAATCGCGCGCCGCCTGCTCGCGGGCTTCGAGCCGCCGCCGGAACTGGTCGCGCGGCTCTGCGAGGAGACGCTCGCCGAGCTGCTCCCCGAACGGGAAAACCTCGAGCTCTTTGTCTCCACGCGCGACGCGGACCTGCTGACGAAGTTCAATCCGGCCTGGATTT
>JBEANZ010000790.1:0-4285 GCA_041165185.1 Verrucomicrobiota bacterium
AAAAAATGCTGGGCTACGCGTTGGGCCGCACCGTCCTCGCCTCCGACCGACCGCTGCTGGACGAGATGGTCGCGGCGGGGAGCGACGCCACTTTTTCGGATCTCGCCCTTAAGATTGCCGGCAGCCGCCAATTTCGAAACCACCAGGGCCAGAACGAACCCCCCGCCGCAGGAACCCAATGAGCAACCACCCCGCGCCCGCGCACCTTCAGCAAATTTCCCGGCGGCATTTTCTGCGCGGCGCGGGCGTCGCACTGGCGTTGCCGTGGATGGAGTCGCTGCCGCTACTCGGCCAGATCGTCGCGGGCGCGAAGCCCTCGCACAAACCGCCGCTGCGGCTCGGCATCGTGTTTTTCTCAAACGGCGTGGAGCCGATCCACTGGTGGGCCAAGGGCGCCGGCGCGACGATGGAGCTGGGCGCGGCGGCGGCGCCGATGCTGCCGCATCGCGCGGACCTGGTTTTCATCGAGGGGCTGTTCAACAAAACCGCGGCGGTCTCAACCAGCCCGCACCTCGGCCGCATGAACGTCCTCTCGGGCGCGTCCGTGAGCCTCGACCCCGGCGAAATCCGCGTGGGCACCTCGATGGATCAGGTGCTCGCCTCGCACCTCGGTAACCGCACGGCCGTGCCGAGTCTCGTGCTCGGCATCGAGCCCAACGAGCTGCGGCTCGAGGACGGGTTGTCGATGATCTACGGGTCGAGCCTCTCGTGGGCGTCGCCGACGAAGCCGGCGACGAAGGAAATTTATCCGTCGCGCGCGTTTGACCGGCTCGTCGGCGACGGCACCGGCCGCAAGCTCGACCGCAGCATCCTCGACGAGGTGCGTCGCGATTCGCAGAGCCTGAAGCCGAAGATCAGCCGCAGCGACAGCGTGAAACTCGAGGAATATCTCGAGTCGATCCGTGACATCGAGAAGCGCATCGAGCACGCCGCGAAGGAGGAGCGGCTTGAGGGCTGGCGGCCGAGTTTGGCGCAGCCGAATATGCCGCGCCCGAAAAACGAGCTCCCGCAAAACGTGCCGGATCACATGAAGCTCATGCTCGATCTCACGGTGCTGGCGTTCCAGATGGACAAGTCCCGCATCGCGACGCTGATGCTCAACAACGATCTCTCCCAGATGAACTTCAAGTTCCTCGAAGGCGTGCAGGGCGCGTTGCACCTCGACCTCACGCACAACGGCCGCGCCGTCGACAAGGAGGCGATGTATCTCAAGACGAACCAATTTCACATCGCGCAGTTCGCCTACCTCACGCAGCGCATGAAGGAAATTCAGGAGGGCGACGGCACGATGCTCGACAACTCGATCCTGATGTGCACCTCGAGCCTCTTCGACGGCGACGCGCACAGCGCGCAGAAACTCCCCGTCCTGATCACCGGCAAGGGCGGCGGCACGATCAAGGGCGGCCGCATCCTCGACTACACCGACAGCGGAGACGAAAACCGAAAACTGTGCAGCCTGCATCTCACGCTCATGGATCGCATGGGCGTGAAACTGGATCGCTTCGGCGACGCGACGACGCGGCTCGCCGAGCTGTAGGCGCGCGGCGATGCGCCGCGCGCGCCGACGAGGCGAAAAGACGCTGGCCCGAGGCAACGCGCGAACAGCGGGCAACGAAATTTGAACTTTTTCCCGCGGATCGTTTCCATCGTGGTTCACCTTTTGCCCGATGTCCCTCGCCCTCGAATTCCGCACCTGGTCGCTCGCGCCCGGGCGCACGGCCGACGAGTTGTTCACCGTTGAGTTGCTGCTGGAACGCGCACGGCTCGTGTGGGGCCTGCGCCATCGCGAGCCCGACCCCGCGCCCCACGCGGAACACGTCGCACACCAAGAACGGCGCGCCGCCAATCCCGCCTACCGCCCGCGCCTCGACCGCGCTCGGCTCGACCGCGCCGTCGAGGTGTGGGCGGCGCTCGACGCGCTCGAAAGCCCCGCGTGGGACGACCGCCCGGTGCGCGACCTGTCGGCCCTGCGATTTTTCCCGCACCTCACCACGATCAGGATCGGTTGCGAACTGGCCGACCTCGCGCCGTTGGCGGCGCTGCGCGGGCTACGGCGGCTCGAGCTGCGCGACGACGGACTCACGGACTTCGACGCGCTGTCGGGTCTCCCCGCGCTCGAAAAATTGGATCTCCGCCTCGGCGCGCCCTGGCCCGAGCTGCGCGCCATCGCGACGCTGCCGGCCCTGAGGGAACTGAACTTCGCCGGTAACCTGCTCGCGTGGCGCGAGGTGGCCGCGTTGCCCGGCGTCGAGCAGGCGCGGTTTGAGTGCCACCTCCACGGCACGCCGCTGCGCGATCTCCGCGATCTCCCCGCGATGCCGCGGCTGCGCCGGCTCAAGGTGGCCGGATCGGCGCAATTGCGCGGCGCGGACCGCTATCCGCAACTCCGGGCGCTCGAGATCGCGGGGCCGTTCGCCGACCTCGCGCCCCTCGCCGGCCTGCCCGACCTCCTCGATCTCTCGTTGCGCGGCGAGCGGTTTTTCGATCTCGCGCCGCTCGCGGGCCTGCCGCGCCTGCGCCGTCTCACGCTGGACCGCGAACGCGGCCTCGACCTCACGCCGCTCGCCGACTGCCCGCGTCTCTGCGACGTGCGCGCACCGCGTTGCCGCGTGCTCGGGACCGAGCTGGGCTCGCTCAACGCCGCGCTCCGCCTCCCCGACGCGGAGTTCCTCGCGCCCGTGCCGCGCGCGCTGGCGCCGTTGCGCGTGCTGACTTTCTCGGCCCGGCGGGCCGACTGGCAGTCGCTGCCCGCCGCCGATCCCGCGGCGTCCGCACGCGCGATCGCCTACGGCGACGATCCCGTCATGCGGGACGCCGAGGCCGCGTGGTTTGGGCGCGAGCTGCGCCGTCGCCTCGACGCCCTGCTCGGTCCCGGCTGGGGCCTCGCGCGCCCGTCCTGCGGCCACGCGCAGATCGTGTTGCCGCGGTTTCAGGACGCGTCGCGCGTGGAGGACATCGTCGCGGCGCTTCGCGGCGTGAGCGCGGCGGCGCGTTTCCCGTGCTCCTACCTGATCGGATTTCAACCGCACGGCGATCTGAGCGAGGAGATCGCCGAGGCGGCCGCGCGCCTCGGCGGGAAAACCGAGGACGACGACGCGCGCAGTCTCGAACGACGCATCGCGGACCTGCGCGCCTTCCGTGAAGGCGAGAAGGCGCGGCGCGCGTTTCTCGAGCGCGAGCACCAGTGGCGCCTCCGCCAACAGGAAGGCCGCCCAATCGAGGATCCCGAGGAATTTGCCGAGCCGCTTCTGTCGCCGTCGCCGACCGCGGACGGCACGCGGGAGGCCAGCGAGGCGAACGAAGACGACGACGGGGACGAAGCGGCGTCGCTCGGCGAGGAGCTGAGTTTCTACCTGGAGGTTGACGAAAATTTCCTCTGGGTCCGCGAGGTCCACCTCGAGCGCGCGCGCCCGTTCCTGCCGGGTGAACCCGAGGACTGGCACGCGTTGCCGGAGCCGCCGCAGTCGCGCCCGCGGCCGCCCTAGATCGGATCGGCGCCGCCAAAAACCATTCGCCAGCCGGCGTGCCAACGCTCTTTGTCCCCCGCTTCCTCTCGCGAGATGCCAAAGAAATCCTCCCCGAAGCAGACCGAACAATCCGAATTGCTCCTCGATGGCGCGGCCCCGGCGGCGCCCGTCGGCGAGCCAAAGGCCGAGGGCGCGCCCGCTCCCACCGCGGCGCCCGCGGCCGCGAGCGTCCCCGCGCCCGTCGCGGGCCCCGTGCCGGAGGCGTCCGCGCCGTCCGAGATCGCGGCGCCGCCCGTGCGCCGGTCGGGCGAAAAAATCCAAAACGACTCCGCCCCGCTCGCGAAGAGCTACCGCAATTGGTTCCTCGACTACGCGAGCTACGTCATCCTCGACCGCGCCGTCCCGCATCTCGACGACGGCCTCAAGCCCGTCCAACGGCGGGTGCTCCACACGCTCTGGGACATGGACGACGGCCGGTTCCACAAGGTCGCCAACGTCGTCGGCGCCACGATGAAGCTCCACCCGCACGGCGACGCCTCCATCGGCGCCGCGCTCGTCGGGATCGCGCAGCGCGCCTGGCTCATCGAGCCCCAGGGCAACTTCGGCAACACCCTCACCGGCGACGACGCCGCCGCACCCCGCTACATCGAGGCGCGCCTGACGCCCTTCGCGCGCGAAGTCCTCTTCAACCCGAAGACCACGACGTGGCAACAGAGCTACGACGGCCGCAACAAGGAGCCGATCACGCTCCCCGCCAAGTTCCCCATCGTCCTCCTCGAGGGCGCCGACGGCATCGCGGTCGGCCTCTCGACCAAGGT
>JBEANZ010000791.1:0-6221 GCA_041165185.1 Verrucomicrobiota bacterium
GCGCGATGAGCGACGACTCGCCGCGCGTGACCGACACCGCCGCATCGAGCGTGAAATACTCCCGGTCCTTCTCCTGCTCGAGCGGCTCGCCGCGCAGGATGAGATCAACGAAAGGCTTCGCCGACCCGTCGAGGATTGGCGGCTCGGAGGCGTTCATCTCGATGAGGACGTTGTCGATCCCGCAGCCGTGCAGCGCGCTGAGCACGTGCTCGATGGTGTGGATTTTCGCGTGGCCGTCCTGGATCGTCGTCGCGCGCACGAGGTCCGTCACGTGCGCGATCCGCGGCCGCAGCTCCGGCGCGCCGGGCAGATCGATGCGCTTGAAAACGTAGCCGTGGTCGGGCGCGGCGGGCTTCAGCGTCAACGCCACGGCCTCACCCGTGTGGAGGGCCTGCCCCTGGATCGTGACCTCGCGCGCGAGTGTGCGTTGTTTCATGCGTTTGCGCGCCAGTGTCGGCAACGCCCCCCGCGCAGCGCAAGCGCGGAGTCCGCGCGCCGCGCCGCGCGCGTCGAAAAATCCCGCGCGTCGCGCCGCGCGCCCATGCGCGCCTTGACATCGCCGGGCGCGGCTCGCCAGCGTGGCCCCTTTCCTCCCGTCCCAACCACCCGCCCGACTCCCCACACCATGCCCGCAGCCAACGACATCCGCCGAGGCCAAGTCATCAAATTCAACGGCGAGCCGCACCTCGTCATGGAAACGCAGCACCGCACGCCGGGCAACCTGCGCGCCTTCGTCCAAATCAAGATGCGCAACCTCCGCTACGGCAAGGCGCTCGACCAGCGCTTCGCTTCGACCGATACCATCGAGGTGTTGCCGACGGATCGGAAGACCCTCGAATTCAGCTACGCCGACCGCGAGACCTACGCGTTCATGGACCCGGAGTCCTTCGAGCAAATTGAGCTGACCGCGACGCAGCTCGGCGACGTGCGCAACTACCTCGCCCCCGGCGGCAAAGTGGACGTCCTCTTCGTCGAGGAGCGCGCCCTCTCGGTTGATCTCCCGTCGACGGTCGCGTTGAAAATCGTCGAATCCTCCGACGGCGTGAAAGGCGACACCGCGTCGAACGTGCAGAAGCCCGCGAAGCTAGAAACCGGCCTCGTGATCCAAGTCCCGCTCTTCATCAAGGAAGGCGAAGTCGTGAAAGTCAGCACGATCGACGGCAGCTACCTCGGCCGCGTCTGAGGCGCGGCGAGGGCGAGCGTCGAATTCGGCGCACGTTTTTCCGAGGAAACCTCGGCTTTGCGCGGATATCGCCCCGTCAGCGCGCTCGTGGCGGAGGCCATGCCTTGGCCAACCACCACCGACAGGGAATCGATCATCCGCTTCGTGCTGCTCGCGCAGGCGGACCGGTCCACGCCGCCCGATCTGTGCGAACAGTTCAGGCGATCCGATGGACGAGCCGATGGGGTCATCACCTGACCGTTGGCACGTTGTCTGGTGACCCAGCGGCGAACGCCGTCGTCATTTTCCTTTCGCCGTTCGTGTCTGCGCGCGGCCCCGTGCAACGCGGGCGTGTCGGCGGTCGACCTGAAGCCTTCTACACGAGGCCACGCTCAGGTCGAAAGTGGCGCCGGCGAGAGCGGGGAGGGTGGGGGTGGCGGCGGCCATTGAGGAGACCACAAAAGCTCAATGCGCCAGCCGGTGCTTGCGGCAGCCGGGGCGGCGTTTCAACGGCATGACGGCGATGACCGAGAGGTGGCCCGGTTTTACGACGTAGACCACTGCGTTGGGAAGGACCTCTGCGGGCACTTGGCACCCTGTAGGATGTGGAGGAGTGGCGGCGTGGGTGTGCACCTGCGGAGCACAACAGTGCGGCCCTCTCGCCGTAAGACCCGTCGCCCACCGCATGGCTGATCGCGACATACCAGCGGGTGCGGGCGTGTATCGGAGGGGTGTCGGTGGTGGGGTCTACCACCGGCTCGCACCGGGGGAGGGAGGCGGAGCGCGCGGCTTCGGTGTCGGCCGCCTCGCCGTTGGGGCCGACGAGGTTTTTCACGCGGGTGATTTCTCGCGACCGAGGCTCGCGGGAAACGGTGGCGGAAAAAATTCGGGCCTCTTCCGGGGAACGGCCTGTTTCGCCGTCGTTAGGTGCGTCTATTGCGCCGCGATGAAAATCTCGTCGCCGTGTGGCCGCGATCTTCGCCGCCGTGGTGGTGTGTGCCATGGCGCGCCTTGGGGCCGCCGATCTTGAGGTCACGACCGACAAGGCCCACGCCGGTCATCGCGCCCGCACGCTGCTCGCAAAGCCACGCGCGGGCGTCGTGCTCCCGCCCGATGCGGTCTCCGCCGCCGAGCGCGACGCGCGGCTCACCTTCGTGCGTTCGCATCCTCGCCTCGGCGGCATCCGCACGCTCGCGACCGATGGCACCGCGGATGTGCTCGAGGTCGTCAAGCGTCTCGCGGCCACCGGCGCCTACGACTACGTCGAGCCCGACTACCTCCGCTAAAAACTCGTCGTCCCGAACGACCCGCGCTTTGCGGCGTCGCAGTGGTCGCTCTACCGCAGCGGTCACGACGGCGGCACGCCCGGCGCCGACATCGGCGCGGTCGCCGTCTGGGAAATCCGGCGCGTGCGCGCCGACAAAACCCTTGACTACGCCAACGCCGTTTGAGTCTTTGACCGCTTCAATCTAAGAATTTCTCATGGCCAACACCAAATCAGCGATCAAAGCCGCCCGTAAGTCCCTCCGCCTCCGCGACCGCAATCAGAGCGTTCGGACTCGCCTGAAGTCGCTCCACAAGAAGCTCGCGGCCGCCGCCAAGGGGAGCGACGCCGCCGCCACCAAGGCCGCCGGAATCGCCTATGTTTCGGCCATGGACAAGGCCACGAAGTCGGGCGTGGTGCACGCCAACGCCGCCTCGCGTGCGAAGGCGCACGCGGCGAAATACATTTTCGCGAAGTAAGGCGCCGCGCCCCGGCACTTCACCGAGGGTTTCAATTTTTCGCCCCGAGCGTGCCGACGCCCGGGGTTTTTTTTCGCACGAAACGGCGTTGAGTTGCGCGGATCTAGTGGAGAACGGCGTGAGGCGCGCCGGATTTTTCGTTCGGGGAAAACCGCGCTTGACTCACCTGTGGTCGAACCTACGTTCCGCACCCTTTTCAGGAATTCGGGGTGGTAGCTCAGCTGGTTAGAGCGTCTGCCTGTCACGCAGAAGGTCGCGGGTTCGAGTCCCGTCCATCCCGCCATTTACGTCGCGATTCAATCGCTTCCCGGATTCGGCGACGACCGCTTCGCCGGTCAATGTGGCAAATCGAAAGCACGCGGCGTCGCGTGCGTGCCGCGTTATCGCAGCTGCACCGTGTGTCGCTCGTCCGTGGTGATGCCGAGTTCGAGGTGCAGCGTGCCCGCGGGCAACCACGCCGCCACGTTTTCCGGCCATTCGATCGCCAGGCAAAACGGCGTGACCAAAAAATCCTCCAACATCAGCGCCTCGAGCTGTGCCGCCGCGTTGAGCCGATACGCATCGAGATGGACGAGCATGCGGGCCGGCCCTCGGTGCACCGAGAAAATTGTAAACGTCGGGCTCGTCACGTGCCCCGCGATGCCAAAGCCCCGCGCGAGCCCCTGCACCAGCGTCGTCTTCCCCACGCCCAGATCGCCGTGCAATGCGAGCGTCGCATCCGGCGGCAGCGCCTCGGCCAACTCAACCGCGAGCGAGCGCGTCTCCTCGGCGGAGCCCGTCGTCACGCCGGCGCGGAGTCGTTCGAGAATCGTCATCGGGGAAACGTTGGCCACAAACGGCGCTACGGCTTCAGGTGCTCGAATCCACGGTAGTCATCGAGGTTGAGCGAGCCCGCCGGCCGCGTTCCGGCGCGCACGAAACGCCCGACGCACGTGAGCCGCGTGCGGGGAAACGCCCGCGCCCATGCGCGCGCCAACGCCGCCCGATTCGCGCCCGCCGCGAGCGCGAACACCAGCTCGTAGTCCTCGCCGTCCGTGAGCGCCGCGCGCACGTCGGCGCCCTGTCGCCGGGGCAGCGCCGCCGCGTCGAGCGCTGCGACCACGCCACGCGGCGTGAGCGCGCCGAGGTCCTTCGCGAGCCCGTCGCTCACGTCCATCATCGCGCGCACGCCGGGCTGCCGCGCGAGCCAGGCGCCCTCGGCGAGGCGCGGCGCAAATTTCCAATGATGCCCGCTCGACAAGCTCCCCCCGAGCACGCCCGTCACAAAAATCGCGTCGCCGACCCGCGCGCCGGCGCGCGCGACCACCCGCGGCCCGGCGACTTCGCCGAGCAGCGTGAGGCTCGCAACGAGCCCCGCATCGAGCTGCGCCACATCGCCGCCCACGATAGGCACGCAGTAGCGCCGCGCGCACGCCGCGAGCCCGCGATAAAACTTCTCCAGCCACGCCACGCTCGTCCGCCGATCCAGCGCGAGCGCGATCACGGCGGCGGTGGGCCGCCCGCCCATCGCCGCGAGGTCGCTCAGGTTGCGCTTCAACAGTTTCTCCGCGACGGCGCGGGGCGCCATCGTGTCGTCAAAGTGCTGCCCGTGGATCACCGGGTCGACCGTGAGGAGCTGACGGCGCCGGCTCGGCGCGAGGACCGCGCAATCGTCGCCGATCCCGTGCGGCGGGGGCGGCGAGGCAGCGCCCAGCCAGCGCCGGATCGCGGCGATGAGTTTCACCTCGCCGAGGGCGGCGACGGAGTCGGCGGCGCGGTTCGTGAAGGGCGACATGGTTCAGCCGCCGATGCCCGCGAGCACCTCGATCACGGCGAGCAGGTTGAAGAGCCCGTGCGCGACGATGGCCGTCGCGATGCGCCCGGTGCGCTCGTAGCCGGCCGAGAATACCACCCCGAGCGCCACGAGGCCGGCGAAGCTCGCGAGATTGAGGTGCAGCCCCGCAAACACGCACGCCGACAAGGCATACGCGCCCCACCGCGGCACGCGCGTGCGCAGGAACCGGAAAATCCCCGCGCGAAACACCAGTTCCTCCGCCACCGGCGCGAGCACGGCACCGCACACCACCAGCAGCGTCAGCCAAACCGGCGCCCGCACGCGCTGGAACAGCCCGATCAGATCCTGTTTCTCAACGGGCAGCCCGCACGCGTGCAACACCCCGTGCCACGCGAGCCCCGCGATCAGGGCCAGCGGCAGCGCGAGCAGAAACAGCGCCGCCCCGTCTCTCAGATCCCGCCGGCCGACCGCCAACGTCGAGAGCGGCACGCGCTCGACGCCCAGCTTAAAAACCGCGAGCCCCGCGATCCAGCCGGCTTGCGAGCACGCGGTGAGGAAAATCATTTTCGCGTCCGGCCCGAGTGGCCGGAGCTTCAGCGCGAGCCCTCCGAGTATCCCGCCAAGCACCGTCCCGCAAATCACGCACAGTAGAAAACGCAGGAACTCCGCCACCGGAATCGGCCACTCCGCGACGCACGGCGCCGGTCGGTTCGCCCGCGCGGTCGGACTCAACACCAGCCGCCACCAAAGGATCACGCCCGCGCCGAGGAGCGCGATGACGAGGGCGGTGGCGGCGGCTTGCACGGACATGGGGCGCGAGTGCGACGGAATTCCCCTCCCCGCGCAAGCGCGCGAGCCACGTGGCACGGGTCTCCCGACCTGTTGACGGCGCCCCGCGCCGCCGATCTGGCCGGCTGCCCGTTGCCACTCGAGTCGCAAAACTCACCCCGCGTTGCACTCCGCCGCACCGCGCGGCTCGGGGCGCAATCGGCCAAATTGGGGATTGCGCGACACGGGGCGCGACCTACGGTCGCGACTTTTACGCCTGATGCAGTCCCACGGACCCAAGCGCGTCTACACACCCCACTCCCTCGAATTCTGGTTTGGTAAACTCGAACACGAATGGGAGGGCGCGTTCTCCGAGCGTCAGTTGGAGCACGGCCACCAAATCTACCGCGACGGCGAGGTGCGCGAACTCGAGCTCACCGCGCACGAGGCGATTGTCCACCGCCGCGTCGAGAAAAAGGACGAATACGTCGTCATCGAGTGGGACGCCGATGGTCTCTCCGTGCGTTCCTCCTCGACGGATCTGGATGTCGCTCGCGCGCTCGCCGTCGCGGGCCTCCACGAAATTGAGGAACTCGTGGCCGATGAGATTTCGCCGCTCCCCGTCGATTCCGCACCGGCCACCAACGGCACCCACGCCCACGGCCCCGCTTCGCACCACCACGCCGCCTCCGTCACGCCACCGTCTCGCAACGGTCACGCCACCCCCCCCCCCCCCCCCCCATGGGCCCCACCCCCCCCCCCCCCCCCCCCCCC
>JBEANZ010000792.1:0-6589 GCA_041165185.1 Verrucomicrobiota bacterium
CGCCGGTGCGCCGACCGTGAGACCACGCCGCCGACCGGGCGCACGCGCCAACGGCGGCCCGCACCGCCGCCCGCGCGGTCTCGCGCAGCGCTGCGCAGGTAGGATGCCGAACACAACTGGCGCGCGCCCACGGCGTCGGAGGCGGGTGCGCGCGCGGCCAGCCGTTGCGCGGTGAGGCGCAGTTCGGCGGCGAGGGCGGCGCTCATGTCGGCGTCCCAGTGTTCGCGCTCGGCGAGCGCGAGCCGCTGGCGCAGCCACGCCTCCTGCTGGCGGAGGAGGGCGAGTTCCTCGGCGGCATTGCGCAACGACGGATCCCGGCTGCGCACCCAGGCCGCGACCCAGGCGATCACGGCGACAACAAAAACGGCGAGAACGACGAAGGCTTCGGGCATGGCGGGCGGCGGTCGAGTGGCGCCGAAGCTGGCGCGTCGCGGCACCGCGCACGAGCCCGCAGACGGGCGAGGTGAACGGTAGTGCGCCGCGGAACCGCCCGCAGTGCCCCCGCTAATCCCGCGCATCCGGCCGCGTGCGAAGCGCCGTGCGTCGTGCGGAGCGCGGCGCAGTCGTGGCTGAGGCGTCTCGCCTCAGGTCCGGGAGCGCGCGGGGTCGCTGTGCGCCGGTGTGAACAGAGAAACGGACGGACCGGAAAAGCCAACGAGGCGGGACGCCTCGTCCACGACTCAGGGCTTGGCCAGACGCGCGCGCAGTGCGGTGCGCAGATCTTCGATCTTCCAATAGGACTCGGTGACCTTCACGAGCGCGGGAGTCGACTGGCGCATGAACAACGCGCCGCCAAGATTCTTGAAACGCGGACGGCCGGCGCCGGCGAAAAACGCCTTGTCGTGCTCGCCGATTTTCGCGGCCTCGCGGCGTGCGGCGAGTTCCTGGCGCTGCGCGGAGAGATCGCCGATGAGGTTGAACGTGTGGCGTGGGTTGAAGACGAGCGGGCTGAGAACGTTGAGGCCATGCACCGGCAGGTCGCGGCGGAAGTCGCCCGCCTTGAAATGCTCCGCCGCGTAAAACTGGATGAAGTCGCCGAGCTGGAGATCGCGAAACGTCTCCAGGCCGATTGCATACTCGACGGCGATCAAGCGGCGCGCGCCGGCCTCGCCGCCGCTGCCGCCGGCGAGCGCCGCGGCGAAGCGCGCCCGCGCCGCCGCCGAGACGGGCGTGCGGTCGAGCACGAAGTTCGCGGCGTCGAGCGCGAGGCGCTGCATCACCCGCGCGATCATGAACCGCACGAGCGTGCGCGCGGAGGGCTCGAGCTTGCGGCTGACTTCGAGGAGCGGTTGCAGTGTGGCGAACGCCTCGTCGCCGCGGCCGTCGAGCGCGAGCAGGCCGGCGACGGCGGCGGCGTGCTGCGAGTAGGAGCGCACGGGTGCGAAGGCCATGATCTCGGCGTCGACGCGGCCGGGCGTGAGATCGCCGAGGCGATCGAAGGCGGCGAGTTCATCCCACCACGCGCGCACGGGCGCGAGGTCGGCCCAGTCGGCGGTGATGTCGGCGCGGTGGTCGGCGAGCCACTGGGCCCACGCGTCGGGTTTGTCGGGCGAGACAAGCGCGCCCTTGGTGAAAATGCGGTTGGGCGCCTTGAAGTCGCGGCCGAGCGGGTGGGATTTTCCGTAGCGCGTGAGGACGCCGAAACTTTTCTCCGCGCCGGGAAACGCCGGGGCGAATTCGTCGAGCGTCAGCGGATGCCGCAGCACGGGATCGTCGACGGCGAGGTAGGTGAGCACGGGCAGCGCGGCCGCATAGCCGACGGCGAGGCGACGGGTGAACTCCATTTTTTTCCGACGCAGAATAATCCCGAGCGCAGGCGGCAACAGCACGACGGCGGCGAGCGTGAGCCAATCGGCGGCGCGCGGCGTGCCGAGCCCGAGCGGCAGGATGGCGAGCGCGAGGAAGAGCGCGAACGCCGCGCCGAGCGGCAGGAGGAGCAGGGTGCGGAGGATGCGTTTTGCGAGGGGGACGCGCGGGGTGGAATCGGGGCGGTTCATGCGGGGCGGATGGAGTTGAGTCGTGGCTGAGGCGTCTCGCCTCAGTTGAACTCTGAGGAAGGAAACCACAGATGAACACAGATAGACACAGATACAGAGGGAGAAAGGCCGCAGCCGCCTACCCACGACCACGCACCGTTTGAGCCGAACGGCGCTGGCCACTCTCCGCGCGAAACCCGCTCCGGGCATTTGTGTTCATCTGTGTCCATCTGTGGTTCAGCTGAATCTCTCCGGCTCAGATTGCGGGGTGCGCTGGGGTGTGGGCAGAGTTTAGTCGTGGCTGAGGCGTCTCGCCTCAGGTCTGGGCGTGGACGCAGGTGTTTGCGCGTGCGGCGTCGGATGGAAAAAGTAAGCAGACCGAAAGGCAACGAGGCGGGACGCCTCGTCCACGACTCACGGCACCACTTCCATTATTCCGTTCATGATCGGCCAGTGGCCGGGGAAGGTGCAGACGTAGGGGTAGAGGCCGGGGGCGCTCGGGGCGTTGAAGCGGAGCGTCACGCTCGCGCCGGGGTCGATCAGCTTGGTGGCTTGGAGGATTTTGTCGGAGAGGGGGACGAAATCTTTTTTGATGCCGTCCGGGTCCTTCGCCATTTCGTTGCCGGCGACGCCGACTTCCTCGAGCGCGCCCGGCTTCACGATCACGAAGTTGTGCTGCATGAGATCGGGGTTCGCGAAGACGAGACGCACGGGCTGGCCGGCTTTCGCGGTGAAGCGCTTCACGTCGAAATTCATCCGCTCCGGAATCGAAGCGATGCGGATGGTGAGAAGATCGGGTTGGAGATCGAAGATGGCTTCGGCGGTCGGTGCAGCGCCGGCTTTGGTTTTGCCCTTAGATTTGGCGGCGGCATTGGCGGCGGCTTTCGCGGCGCGGTCTTGGCGATCTTGGTCGGCGAGCCAGGTGGAAATTTTTTTCGCGGCGGGGGAGTCGGGCGAATTTTTCCAGTGCGCGGCGAGCGCTTCGGAGTCGAGCGACGTGCGGATCCCGTAGGCGACGTGGTTGTCGGCGGGTTTTTCCAGTGCGGGGAGAATCGCGTCGAGCGCGGCGGGGCCGCCAACGTAGCTCGCGGTGATCGCGGCCTCCATGCGCACGAGGCCGTCGGCGTCGGCGGCGCGGGCGCGGAGGAGCGCGGAGGCGTCGGCGAGACGAGCGTGATCGTAGCGGAGCTGCGCGGTGGCGGCGGCGCGGGCGAGGGGCTCGGCGCAGGCGAGGAGTTCGCGGAGGAGCGCGAGATCGGTTTCGCCGAGGGCGCGGGAGAGCCAGAGGGCTTCGAGTTTGTTTTGGAAAAAGCGCGGGGATTTCGCGTCGAGGGCGGCGAGCCACGCGGCGAGCGCGGGCGCGACGGCGGGGCGGCCGCGGGCGGCGAGTTCGCGGCGCGCGAGATCGCGGAGGCGGTTTTGCGGGGAGGCGAGTTGCGCGAGGAGCGCGGGGATTTCGGCGCCGGCGAGGCGCGGGGCGGGCGGGAGCGTGGCGCCGCGCGGGACGACGCGCCAGATGCGGCCGGAGGTGCGGTCGCGGCGTTCGTCGCGCAGCGAGTATTGGGCGTGGCCCTTGATCGGGTTATACCAGTCGCACACGTAGAGATCGCCGCGCGGGCCGAATTTCACGTCGACGGGGATGAAGCTGAGATTCGTGGAGAAAATGAGGTCGCTTTCGTATTTTTCCTCGAAGTGATCGGCGACGCGGGACCATTGGTGAAACTCGATCCGGTTGGTGGGTTTGTAGCGGGCTTTCACCATGTGGCCTTGGAGCGCGGCGGGCCACGCGGGGCTGTCGATGATTTCGTGGCCGCAGGTGCCGGAGTAGGCGGGCATGGAGCCGGGCGCGGCGACGTGTTGCGCGGGGAAGGGCGGATTCGTGGCGTGAAACGCGCTCGCGAAAATCGGGTGGCTCGCGATGTGGTGGCCCCACTCGGTGAAGGTGACGCCCCAGGGATTCGTGTTCGGGTAGCTGCCGAAGGCGGTGAGGCGCTGCGTGGGCGGGTGGAGTTGAAACCACGAGGAGTTGCGCGCGCGCACGGGGCCGTAGGCGGTCTCGACCTGCGTGTTCAGAAAAATGGATTCGCGAAACAGCAGGTCGCCGTCGGGCGTGCGGATGAAATCGTGGAGCGAGTGGTGCGAATCCTCGGTGCCGAAACCGCTGAAGAGGATGCGGCGCGTGTCGGCGCGGTCGTCGCCGTCGGTGTCCTGGAGAAACGTGAGATGCGGCTGCTCAGAGACGTAGAGGCCGCCGCCGTCTGCGAACTCGAAGCTGAGCGGGATGTGCAGGCCCTCGGCGAAGGTGGTGCATTTGTCGGCGCGACCGTCGCCATCGGTGTCCTCGAGGATGACGATTTTGTCGGCCGGCTCGCGGCCGGGATAGACGTGTGGATAGGTGGTCGAGCAACTCACCCAAAGTCGGCCGCGCGCGTCGAAGCGCATCTGGATCGGCTTGGCGAACTGCGGAAACATCTCCTCGGAAGCGAAGAGCGTGACCTCGAAACGCGGATCGATTTTGAAGGCGGCGAGTTCCTTCGCGGGCGTCATCCACTCGTTGGCGGCCTTCGAATCGTCGACGGGCGGCATGGGCGGGACGTTGGAATCGTCGATGGCGAGGGGCGCGGAGAATTTCTCGCCGCGCGCGAGGGCGTGGATGCGGGCGTCGCGATTTTCGAGCATGACATCGAAGCCGCGCATCGCCGGGAGAAAATCGAGGTAGCCGTAGCCGGCGTTGCGATCGCCGGTGTAGTAAAAGGTGTTGAGCGGGCGGTAGCGGCGGAAGAACTGGCGGTTTTTGTCGGCGACGGCGGCGAGCAGCGCGGGCGACACGGCGGGCGCGGGGCGGATGAAGACGGTTTCGAAAAGTTGTTTCGCGAGAAACGCGTAGCCGGCGTCGTTGAGGTGGATGCCGTTGGACGTGAGCTGCGTGGCGGGCGCGGCGAGGGCGTCGCGCGTGGCCGTGAAGGCGTCGACGAAACCGACGCGCTGCTCGGCGGCGACCTCCTCCATCGCGCGGGCGTAGGCGGCGAGGCGGGCGTTGTTGAGATCGGCGGCGGGGACGCCGGGGACGTTTTCGTTGGCGATGGGGGCGACGAGCACGATGCGCGGGGCGTGGCCGGCGTGGTAGGCGGCGGACTTGAGGCGCGTGAGAAACGCGATGAGGCGCGAGCGGAACTCGGGGAGGCGCGCGGTGCCGCCGAAGGACTCGTTGAACCCGTAGGCGGCGAAAATCACGTCGGCCTGCTGCGCGCCGAGGTGTTGCGAGAGATCGCCGAAATTTTTCGGGCGGGGGGCGAGGTCGAGTTCGTCGGCGGACCAGGCGAGCGTGCGGACGGTGAGGCCGAGGGAAGGGAAACCGGCGTGGAGCATCGCCTCGAAATGCGGGTGGTCGTCGCCGCGCTCGAAGAGAGTGTTGCCGATGAGGACGACGCGGTCGCCGCGGCGCAGCTCGAGCGGGAGCTTCGTGGCGACGGGCTCGATGGCGGCGGGGCGCGGGGTGGATTTTTCGTCGAGGCCGTAGCGGGCGAGGGTGGGATCGAGAGTTGATTTTTGCGTCGCAGGCTGGGCGGCGAAGGCGGCGGCGGTGGCGAGGACAGTGCCCACTGTGAAGCGGATCGCGGCGAAGGGGAGGGGACTCATGGATGAGAGGGCGTGACGACGGGGAGCGCGGCCGAGGCTGTGGGGGGTGAGGAGAGTTTTTTTGCGGTGCCGATCCAAACGGCGGCGGCGCGGGCGGTAAGCCAGAGTAGGCTCGCGACGCAGAGGTAGCGGGCGGCGGGTAGGACGCACGCGCAGGCCAGTAGCGCCGCGCCCGCCGCGTCGGGCCATGGTAGCCCGGCGCCGGTGAGGTGGCTGGCGATGACGCGCGCCGAATAGTCCGCGATGAGGATCGCGAGCGCGGTGCAGGCGACGGCCCAGCCGACGGCGGGCGAAAATCCCAACAGCGCCACGGTCGCGAGCACGAGCGCGAGGGCCGCGAGGCGCGGGAAAACCTCGCGGGTCCGCGCCGTGGCGAGGAGCGCGGTGAGAAAATTTCCGAGCGCGCTGAGCAGCACGATGAGTTCGGCCCAGTTCAGCGCCACGCCGGGCAACGGCGCGGCGCGCAGCGCGGAGGCGCCGGCGGGTGTGGCCCAGAGCGCGAGGTAAATCCCGGCGGCGAGCACGGCTTCCACCGGGCCGAGCGCACCGAGGGTGAAATGGCCGCGGAGTTTTTGTTCGAGCCAGGTCGCCGCCGTGGCGAGGCCCGCGCACGCGAGCGTGGCGGCGACGACGGCGGGGCGCAGGGCATCGCCGCCCATCGCGCCGACGACGAGCACGGTGATGCCGACGTGCCACGCGTCGAGGCCGTGATCGAGGAACTCGCCCCACGCCGAGCTGGCGCGGCGGCGGCGCGCGCGGCAGCCGTCGACGTGATCGAGGACGCAGTAGGTCCAGAGCAACGCGACCCAGAGCGGCGCGAGCGACTCGCGCCACGGCGCGGGCGCGAGGAGCACGCCGGCGAGCAGCAGCCACATGAGCGCGGAGCCGAGCCACGTGATGGCGTTGGCCGACCACGCGGAGGGAAGCCACGCCTCGATCCGCGGGGCGAGGTGGTTGGAAATGGCCGCCGTGAG
>JBEANZ010000793.1:0-2699 GCA_041165185.1 Verrucomicrobiota bacterium
AACAACAACAATCAGTTCGGCTCCGTGAACTCCGGCACGAAGCAGGCCCTCCGCCGGCCGCTCGCCGAGGCCCGCGTGCTCATCTCCAGCTACGGCGGCCAGCGCGCCACCCTCGACGTCAACCGCCCGATCACCAAGAGCGTCGCCGCGCGCCTCAATCTCCTCTGGGACGACCAGGACGGCTGGCGCGACCTCGAGCGCACCGTGAAGCGCGGCCTGCACTTTGCGTCGAGCTGGCAGATTGGCGCGAAGACGCTCCTGCGCGGCGAATACGAATACGGCCTCACCGAGCGCTACGTCTACTTCGGCCAGGTGGACAACTACTCGCGCTGGGACGGCACCACGACCACCGCCACCGCGCTCGCCGCCAATCCCAACCTCGCCGCCACCGGCCTCAGCCGCGTGACCGTGGACGAGTGGGTGCAGTTTCCCGGGATGCCCGGCCTCGGCCTCCAGAATTTCCGCAATTATCCGATCACAAACGGCAATGGCGTCGCCCTCTACGGCGCCGACACCTACCGCGACTACGCCGGCTTCAGCGGCCCGCTCGCGCGCCTCGCCCCCGCGACCGCCGCGCTCGTCGGCCAGCCCTTCGCCCTCGCGCCGAACCGCGGCAACACCGCCGTGCAGAACACCTACCCCGCGCGCAATCCCGTGAACTACGGCGCCGTCTTCTTCACGCACCGCTTCACCGACAAACTCTCGCTCGAGATCGCCGGCGCCTATCTCCGCCAGCGCCGCGAGGTGACCAACGCCAACAACTTTTTCCAGGGCGTGCGCATGGACGTCGTCAGCGTTTTGCCCAACGGCCAGCCGAATCCCTATTTCCGCCAGCTCTACGCCCAAGGCCGCTCCGGCGACACCGTGCAGGAAAACCGCAACTACAATGCCCGCGTCCAGCTCGCCTACGCCGACCGACTCCCGTGGGTGAGCTACCGCCTGCTCGCCGGCACCAACTACCAAAACACCGCGTTCATCAACCGCACCCACACCTACATGGTGGACACCGGCACGAACACATTCACGAGCAACGCCGCCGATCCGTTCAACATCCGCCCGCGCCTCTACCTCCGCGACCAGGGCGGCCACATGCCGCTCCCCGGCGGCATCGACATCGCCCCCGGCGTGAAATCGCGCCGCGTCTTCACGAGCGACAGCGGCCCGAGCCACAACTCCGCCTACAACCACCAGATCGCCCTCACCGGCTCGTGGCTGAAGAGCGGCCGCATCAAGACCGTCGCCGCGCTCCGCTTCGACGAGCGCTACTTGGAAGACCTGGATCAGTATGTCGCCACGCCGACTTCGCGCGGCGAACTCGTCCAAAAGGACCGCATCACCAATCGCGGCCGCGCCGCCAACAAATACTCCACCGCCCGCAACGTCGGCGTCACCGTCGAGGTCGTGCACGGCGTCAACGCCTTCGCGAGCTACGCCGAAAATCCGCCCGCCGCCGCGCCCACCAACATCGACATCAACGGCGCCGCGCTCCCTGTCCCGCTCCGCCGCGCGCTCGAGGGCGGCCTCAAGGGCACCTTCCTCGGCGGCGGCCTCGGCGTGACACTCAACTACTTCGTCAACCAGATGACGAACCAGTCCACCAACGAACTCTCCGGCGGCACCGACGACTTCGACACCCGCCTCGAGACCATCAGCGCCCTCGTCGGCGCGCCGCTCGCCCTGCCCGACACGTTTCTCGACGTGCGCACCTTCGAGGCCAAGGGAGTCGAGCTGGAGACGACCGCCAATCTCGGCCGCGCCCTCAGCCTGCGCGCCGATGTCTCCGTCTCCGACACCGCCGTCGCCGACGAATTTCCGATCACGCGCGCCTTCATCGCCGCGCGCCGCGCCGACTGGACCGCCCGCGCCGCCGCGCTCGACGCGGCCAACCGCCAGCTCGTGCTCGACGAGCTCGCCATCCTCGACCAGCGCATCGCGAACCGCGCCCCCGGCCGCCGCCTGAGCAACACCTACGCCTACACCGGCAGCCTTACCGCGACCTACCGCCGCGCCGAAGGTTTTCTCAAGGGCGCGTCCGGCTCGCTCACCGCCACGCTGCGCGGCACGCGCTACGTCACGCCTTATCCCGCAGGATTCATTTTGCCCGGCGGCCGCGCCGCCACGCCCGACGACTTCGTGCAACAGGACCCGTATTTCACGCTCCGGCTGAACCTCAACTACGCCACGCGGCTCTTCGGCCGCACCACGCGTTTCCAGGCCACGGTCGAAAACCTCCTCGACAACGACGACCCGCTCTACAGCGGCACCGCGTTCGCCCAACTCGACGCCGCCGGCCAGGTCGCGACCAACGGCGTCTTCTTCGCGCCCACCCGCTACCAATACGTCCCGCCGCGCCGCGTGCAGCTCTCGATGCAGGTCACGTTCTGATCCCGCCATGCCTTCGTCACCTTCCGCTCCATCGCCTTCATCGGGCGTCGTCGCCCTTTCACTTGCGCTCGCCCTGCTCGCACCGGCCCCCGCCCGCGCCGCGAACTTCGGCGCGAAGTTCGAGCCGCCGGCCGGCCAGATTTATTCCGGCGCCGGCCAGTCGCCCATCGCGATCATGCAGATGACGAACAAGGGCAGCCAGTCGCGAAAGCCCATGATCGCGGCCGCCTACGACAGCCTCGACGACACGACCACTTACAGCCCCGGCCAGAGCCTCTACGAGGCGCACAACTACTATCCCGGCGCCAAGCTCC
>JBEANZ010000794.1:0-21241 GCA_041165185.1 Verrucomicrobiota bacterium
CGTCACCTTTATCAATGTCCTGCCCGCCCAGCCCCAGGTGGTGGCGTGGGGCGGAAATAGCAATGGGCAGACCGCGCTGCCGACCGGCGGGGTGGGTAGCGCGGTGGCCGTCGCCGCCGGCACCTACCACAGCCTCGCGTTGCGGGCCGATGGCACGGTGATCGCGTGGGGCTATAATTACTCCGGCCAATGCGATGTCCCCGCCTCCCTGTCCAACGTAGTCGCCATTGCCGCCGGCGCGTCGTATAGTTTGGCGCTGCGGAGCGATGGGACGGTCGTCGGCTGGGGCGACTCCTATGGCGGGAGCGTGCCGGGCGGGCTCACCGGCGTCGTCGCCATTGCGGCCGGCGGCGCCCATGCCCTCGCGCTCAAGGCCGACGGCACGGTCGTCGCCTGGGGCTATAACTACTATGGGCAGACGACGGTGCCCACGGGACTGTCCGGCGCCATCGCCATCGCGGCCGGCGGTCAGCAGTCGTTGGCCTTGTTGGCTGGGGGCACGGTAGTGGCGTGGGGTGAATCGTCCAGCGCGGCGGTGCCCCCGGGCCTGTTTGGGGTCGTGGCAATCGCGGCGGGTAGCGCGTATGGGTTGGCGATCAAGGTGGACGGGAGCGTCGCCACCTGGGGCAACTACAACTATTATACGGCCGCCACCGCGCCGGCGGGATTGGCCGGCGTGGTGGCCTTGTCCGCCCGGGATAACACCGCCCTGGCGCTCAAATCGGATGGAACGGTAACCGGGTGGGGCAGCGGAAACGGAGTGACCGGTATTCCCGCGCAGTTGCGCACCGTCGTCGGCGTCGCCGCCGGCACGGACCACGGGGTCGGGTTGCGCGAGGCGGTCGGCGACTTGGCGCCGACCATTTCCAGCTCGCCCGCGAGTGTGGCCGGCAATCTCGGGCAAGCGGTGGAGTTGACCGTCGCGGCGACCGCCGGCACCGCCGCGCTGAATTACCAATGGTATAAGGACACCGCCGCCATTGAGGGCGCCACTTCCGCGACGTATGCCGTGGCCGGATTGTCGGCGGCTAGCACGGGGCAATATTATGCGGTCGTATCCACCAGCCGGGGTTCCTCCGCCAGCGGCATCGCCACCGTCTCGACTAATTCCGCGCCCGTCCTCTCGACGACCGCCGGTGGCCGCTACCCGCTGACCACGGGACAATCGTTGACCATGAGCCTGTCGTCGGCCATCCCCGCCGGGGCGACGATCCAATGGCGTCGCAACGGCCAGCCCGTCGTCGGGGCGACGTCCCGCACCTTAACGATCACCAACGCGACTATCGCACAGGCGGGCTATTATCAGGCGGTGTTTGACGCCGGCGCGGGATCGGTGGCGACGGCGGCGCTCTTCGTGCCCGTCTCGCCAGCCTCGACGCAGGTGTTGGCCAGCTCCTTCGCCAATCCGGGGGCGGAAATCGCGGTGCCACTCGGCTTGACGGACGCGGTCAAGGTCGCCGCCCGTTACAATGTGAGCGCCGCCGTGCGGGCCAACGGCACGGTGACCTTCTGGGGTATCGCGTCCTATTACACAGCTGCCTTCGCCCCGCCGGCGTCCCTCGCGAACGTCGTCGATTTGTGCTTCGGCTCTCCCCGGTTCTTTGCGCTGCGCGGCGACGGATCGGTGGTGTCATGGGGCGACTCCTATTATGCCTCATTGTGGTCTCCACCCACCGGTCTTTCCGGGGTGGTCGCGATTACGGCCGGCAACAATCATGCGCTCGCGTTGAAACGCGACGGCACGGTGACGGCGTGGGGCCCGGGCGGGAATACCACCTCCACCAACGTCACGGGGTGGCGAAACATCATCGCCGTGGCGGCCGGTGATTACTATAGCTTGGGCCTGCAAGCCGACGGCACGGTGGTGACGGCGGGGAGTAGCTCGAACTCAGTTGCCAGTCAGGTGCCGGCGGGATTGTCGGGCGTCACGGCAATCGCCGGTGGCGGCGATTTCGCGCTGGCCTTGAAGGGCGATGGCACGGTGGTGGGCTGGGGCAGCTCCTACTACGGCGGGGCCGCCGTGCCTTCGGGCTTGACGGATGCCGTGGCGATCGCGGCGGGGTCCAATCATGGGCTCGCCCTGCGGCGCGATGGGACTGCCATTCGGTGGGGCGGCTATTACAACGCGGACCCCTCCGCCACGCCGCTCGATGGCAACGCCGTCTTCGCCCTGGCGGGCGGCAGTTACCACACCTTGCTCCTGCGCGATTCCTCCGGTGATCGCGCGCCAACGATATCCACCCAGCCGGCGGGCGGAATCGCGCTCACGGGCCAAAGCGCCACGCTGCGGGTGACCGCCTCGGCGGGCACGGCCGGAATCGCTTACCAATGGCGGCGCAATGGCCTGACGCTGCCCGGTGCATCCGGCGCCACCCTGACGCTCAGCGAGGTCTCGGCGGCCAACGCGGGTGACTATGATGTGATGACCTTCAACTATTTGGGCGTGGCGACCAGCCAAGTCGCCACGCTGACCGTCAGCCCGACCACCGCCCTCACGGTCATCCCGGTCGGCCGGCAAGTCGTGGCAGCGGGCCAGCCGGTTACGTTGACTGCCACTTCCAACCTGTCAGGCACCGTCACCTACCAGTGGCGGCGCAACGGACGTGCCATCGCCGGCGCGACCAACGCCACGTTTTCGCTGACCTCCGCCCGGTGGCGCGACGGGGGCGTCTACCAGGTGGTCGCGACCAACGCCGTCGGTTCGGCGCTGGGCGCCGCGACGTTTCTCGGCGTGAACGCCCCGACCCAAGTGTTGGCCTGGGGTAGTGGTAATAGCTATTATTACTACTACGCCCCTCAGACCCAAACGATTGTGCCTGCGGGATTGACGGACGCCCTCGCCATCGCGGCTGGCAATTCGCACAGCCTTGCGCTCAAGGCCGACGGCACCGTGGCCGGATGGGGCGAAGCCGCCGCTGGTCTCACCACGATGGGTTCGCTCTCGAACGTGGTCGCCGTCGCCGCCGGGCCCGGCTTCAGCGTCGCTTTGACTGGCGATGGAGCGGTGACGACCGCCGGCAACATTGGTGCGGCTCCCGCGACCGCCACAAATATTGTCGCCATTGCCGCCCCCGGCGCCGGCTACTCGGATTCGCTTTATGCCGTCGCCCTGAAACGCGACGGCACCGTCGTGGCCTGGGGGACCGGCGGGGCCGCCACCGACGTGCCCGCCGATCTCGCCAATGTTGTGGCCGTGTCCGTTGGCGGCAGTCAGCGGTTGGCGCTCAAGGCCGACGGCACCGTGGTGCGGTGGGGCTCGGCCAGCCCCGCGCTCCCGGTGGGGCTCAGCGGGGTGGTCGCGATCGCCAGCGGAGCCGCCCACCATCTCGCGCTGAAGGCAGACGGCACCGTGGTCGCATGGTCCGCAAACAACTATTACGGCGAGGCCAACGTCCCCGCCGGCCTCAACAACGTGACGGCGATTGCGGCCGGCTCTCAGATTTCGTTTGCGCTGAAGGCCGACGGCACCATCGTGGCATGGGGCTACACGGGCAGCGGACTGACCACGCTTCCTGCGGTCGAACCGGCTCTCGCCGTCTCGGCGGGCTCGTCCCATGCTCTGGCGCTGCGCGACAGCGCGAACGACGTGGCGCCCACCATCGCCGCGGTCTCCACCAACCAGACGGTCAATGTGGGCCAGCCGCTTACGCTGTCAGTGGCGGCGACGGGCACGCCGCCGCCGAGCTATCAATGGTATCGCGACGGGGTCGCCCTCAGTGGCGCGACTGGCGCGTCCTACAATTTGCTCAGCGCGACCACCGCGACCGCCGGCTCCTACACCGTCGTCGTCTATAACGCTCGCGGCACCGTCACCTCCTCTTCCGTGGTTGTCACGGTTACCGGCACCGCCGACACCCGCGCCCTCATCGCCGGCGCGCTGCGCGCCAATACGGGCGGGGGCGGCCTGCTCGGCACCTTCACCATCGAAGGCACCGCCTCAAAACAGCTCCTCGTGCGCGCCGTCGGCCCGGCGCTGGCGGGCTTCGGCGTCGCCGGCCCGCTGGCCAACCCCCAGCTCACTATATCGACCGCCGCCGGCGTCGTTGTCGTCAGCAATGACGACTGGAATTCCGCCGCCAACGCCACCGCCGTCGCCAGCGTCTCCGCGCAAGTCGGCGCGTTCGCGCTGCCGGCCGAGGCCAGGGACTCCGCCGTGCTCCGCTCGTTTGCCCCCGGCACCTACCATGTCCGGGTCACCGGCGCCAGCGGCGGCGCGGGCGTCACCCTGTTTCAGGTCTACGACGCCGACAACGCGCCCCGTCTCGTCTACCTCGCGGCCAACGCCTTCGCCGGCGCCGGCGCGGATGTGATGGTCCAGGGCTTCTCGCTCACCGGCGTCACCGCCGGGCGCAGCTATCTCGTCCGCGCCCTCGGGCCCACGCTCGCCCGCCCTGGCGCCCTCGCCGACCCCCGACTCGGCATCTTCGACGCTGCGGGCGCCCAAGTCGCCGCCAACGACGACTGGGGTGGCGGCGCCGCACTCGTCACGCTCGCCGAGCGGGTCGGCGCCATGCCGCTCGCCACCGGCAGCAAGGACGCGGCGGTGAGTTTCGTGCCCACCACCGGCGGCACCTATACCGTGCAAGTCGGCGGCGCCGGCACCACGACCGGCAGCGTCCTCATCGAAGTCTTCGAGGCGGACGCCCAACGCGCCGAGACGTTCGCCCCCGCCATTGTCGCGCCGCCCGAGAGCCTCACCGTGCTCGCCGGCCAACCCGCCACCCTCGGCGTCGTCGCCACCGGCCGGCCTGCGCCCGCCTACCAATGGAAAAAAGGCTCCACCACCCTCTCCGGCGCGACCAACGCCACCTATGTCATCGCCGCCACCGCCACCGGCGACGCCGCCGACTACACCGTGACCGCGACCAACTCCGCCGGCGCCGCCACCTCCGCCCCCGCCACCCTCACGCTCTCCAGCCAGCTCGCCACCCATAACATCGTCGGCTCCGGCTATATCGCCGGCGCCACCGCCACCATCACCAATACCATCACCTACGTGGGTGCCGCGACCAGCCTCGGCTGGCAGGTCACGCTCCCCGCCGGCTGGAGCTTCGCCGCCGACGCCGGCTCCCCCGGCGACGTGAAGCCCACCCTCGGCGCGACCGGCACCCTCGAGTGGGCCTGGACCACGCCGCCCGCGAGCCC
The DNA here is from genome assembly GCA_041165185.1 of Verrucomicrobiota bacterium. GTDB lineage: Bacteria > Verrucomicrobiota > Verrucomicrobiia > Opitutales > Opitutaceae > JBEANZ01. Next base: position 5,146 of record JBEANZ010000794.1, read on the forward strand.
GGTGACATTCAGCTACACCGTCAACGTCCCCGCCACCGAGACCGGCCCCCGCCACCTCGCCGCCACCGCCATCATGCGCATCGGCACCGCCGCGGCCGCGACCACCGCCGCCGTCCCCGGCCTCCTCGCCGTCGACGTCGCCCCCGCGATGCACAGCGCGGACACCGACCTGAACTCCCGCCTCAGCCTCCTCGAACTCACCCGCGTGATTGAACTCTTCAACACCCGCAACGGCACCCAGCGCACCGGGGCCTACGGCGTGGCGACCACCTTGACCGAGGACGGCTTCGTCGCCGACGCCACGCGCGCCAACGCCGCGACCGCCACGCTCGCGCGCTACCACACCGGCGACGCCAACCGCGACGGCAAGATCAGCCTCCTCGAACTCACCCGCATGATCGAGATCTTCAACTACCGCACCGGCACCCAACGCACCGGCCAATATCACGTGAAAGCCGGCACCGAAGACGGCTTCGATCCCGGACCGTAACCCCGCCTCCACTCCCCATGAAATTTCTGCACCGCCTCGGCCTAGCTACGTCGCTCGCGCTTGCATTTCTGGGGAGCCCGCTCCTCGCGCAACGTGCCATCACCCTCTCCGTCGCCGGCAATCAGATGACCGGCAACGGCACCGTGCGCGCCACGCTGACAAGCGTCGGCAACGAGCTCACCGTGCTGTTTTCCGTCCACTTTTCCCCCGGCGTCTTGCGCTACGACGGCATGACGTTCGTGTCTGACTCGCCGGGCGCCCTCGGGCTGGTGGATGACTCGCAGGTGGCGCTCGGCAATCTCGGCATCATCGTCGCCCAGCCCGGCATGACCTTTTCCGCCGGCAGTCGCCCCCTCGTCGACCTCCGTTTCACCGTGCTTTCCGCCGCCGGGTCGACGGCGGTCGCCTTTGGCACCTCCCCTTTCACCCTTTCCATCAGCGCGGTCGACGACAACAGCAACGCGGCCGCCCTCAACGGCGCCGTATTCTCCGCCACGCCCGCACCCAGCGCGCCGGCCTTTTCCAGCCCGACAAACGCCACCGTCACGCTCAACACCCCGGCCAGTTTCCAAGTCACGGCCACGGGCACGCCGGCGCCGACGTTCGCCATCACCGGTGGGTCGAATCCCTCCGTCATCGGGGTTACCTTGTCGTCGAGCGGCTTGCTCTCGGGCACGCCGTTCAGTGCAAACGGCTCGCCGTTCACCTTTACGATCACGGCCGCCAATATCATCGGCTCCGCCACTCAGTCGTTTACGCTCACGATCGGGGTGCCGCCCACGCTGGCTTCGCAACCGGGGAGCACGAGCGTTGCCGTGGGCCAGCCGGCGTCGTTCGCCGTCGCCGCCACCGGGACCCCGCCGCTTGCCTATCAATGGCTCCACGACGGGATCGATCTGCCGGGCGCCACCGGCGCCACCCTGGCGTTTGCGGCGGCCGCCAAGCTCGATGCCGGCAACTACGCCGTCCGCGTCGCCAACGCGCACGGCACGATCACGAGCAACGGCGCCGCCCTCGCCGTCACCGGCGCGGTCGCGCCTCCCGAGCTCACCAAGGCGGCCTATATCAGCAATGACATCGGCGCGCCGACCGGAGCCGGCCCCCGGACCGTCGGCTCGGGTCAATTCCTCGGCGAACGTCTCACGCTCATCCGGCCGACCAGGATCCTCGGGGCCAAGGCGGAGTTTACGCAGGGCGGCGGGAGTTTCTTTGCCGTGTTGGTCGCCCTGCCCTCGGCGGATGCGCTCCCGAACGGCCCCTCGGCCCTGAACCGGGGCTTCGATGCCGGCCAAATCGTCGCGGGCACGACGTTTTCCATTTCCGCCCCGACGACGGTGGTCGTCCCGTTTGCCTATGATGCGCCGGCGGGGAGCTACGCCCTCGTCTTCGGCAGCGGAATATTTGGTGCCACAGGCTCGGGTGGCTTCACCCCCTACGCTACCGGGACGGGGCTGGGCGGAATCTATTGGGTAGGCCCGCCCCCGAGCGGTCCCTACGGCTGGATCGGGGCCCCGCCAACCATCATCCCGGTCCCGCGGTGGAAAATCAGCCTGATTGCCGACGGGACCCCCACGTTCACGAGCGCCGACAACGCCACGTTCACGGCTGGTTCAGCGCAGTCTTTCACCGTGGTGGCCACTTCGGCAGGCGACACACCTACGTTTGCCATCACCGCTGGCAATCTCCCGAGCTGGGCCACCCTGAACGCGTTGACCGGCGTGATTTCCGGCACGCCCCCCAATGCGGCGGGCTCGCCCTTCACCTTCACGATCTCCGCGACTAACTCGGTCGCCTCGGTTTCGCAGGTGTTCACCCTCGCCGTGACCATCCCGATTACGCTCACCGCGATCACGTCCCCACGGCAGGTGGTGACCGTCGGGCAAGGCCTCGCTCTGGGCGTCACGGCCTCCGGGGCGACTTCCTATCAATGGCAGCGCAACGGCGTCGCGATCCCGGGCGCGACCGGCGCCACCTATACCGTCCCGAACGCGACCGCCCGGGACGCCGGCTGGTATCGGGTCGTCCTGGCCAACGTCACCCGGTCGCTGGCGAGTGCCGTGATTTTTGTGAATATTGCCGTGCCTGCCGCCCAGATTGTGGCGTGGGGCGACAACAGTCAGGACCAGACGAACGTCCCGACCAACCTCGGGCCGCTCTCGGCCATCACCGCTGGCGCGAACTTCAACTATGCACTCAAGTCCGACGGCACCTTGGTCCATTGGGGATTCTCCAGCCTCGGCAGGCTGCTGCCACCGGGCGGGCTCAACAACGTCGTCGCCGTCTCTGCCGGCACCTCCCATGCGCTCGCACTCAAGGCCGATGGCACGCTCGTCGCTTGGGGCGACGCCTCGGGCAACGGCGAGACCGATGTGCCGCCCGGCTTGGCCGGCGTCGTCGCGATTGGGACCGGCGGCAACCTGAGCGTCGCCCTCAAGGCCGACGGCACGGTCGTCGCATGGGGTTGGAACGCCCATGGTCAGGCAACCGTGCCGGCTGGCTTGAACAACGTTACGACCATCAGCACGGGCTCGGCGCATACCCTTGCACTCAAGGCCGACGGCACCGTGGTCGCCTGGGGCTATAATGGCTCCGGAGAGAACAGCGTGCCGGCCGGGTTGAACGGAATCGTCGGCGTCGCCTCGGGCGCCAACCACAGCGTGGCGCTCCGGCCCAACGGCACGCTCGTCGCATGGGGCGCCGCGAATAACGGCGCCTTGGATATTCCCGCCGGTCTGGCGGGTATCGTGGCCGTCGCGGCCGCCGATCATAATCTGGCCTTGAAAGCGGATGGGACCGTCGTCGCCTGGGGATATAATAGCGTCGGCCAGGCGACGGTGCCGTCGGGCTTGATCGGGGTCGTGGCCGTCAGTTGCTCCACCTCGCACAGTCTCGCATTGCGCAACCCAAATGCGAACGTCGCACCCGTCATCGCAACCCACCCGAGTGCCCAAACCGTCGCCGCCGGCGCCACCGCCACGTTCACCGTCGTGGCCACCGGCACGCCCACGCCGACCTACCAGTGGCGGCACGGCGGCGCCAATCTCCCCGGTGCGACGAACGCCACCTTGACGCTCGCCAACGTCCAGCCCGCCAACGCGGGCGCCTACGATGTCGTCGTCAGCAATCTCGGCGGCACGGTCACCAGCGCCGCTGCCGCCCTCGTCGTGAACTTCGCCCCCGTCCTCACCACCGCCCCCGCCGCGCGCACCGTGGTGGCCGGCCGCAATGTTACCTTCGCTGTGCTGGCGGCCGGCCAACCCGCGCCCCTCTATCAATGGTATAAAGGCACCGCCGTCCTTACCGGCGCCACCAACCCGAGCTACACCATCGCCGCCGTCACCCCGACCGACGCCGGGAGCTATAGCGTCACCGTCACCAATACCCTCGGCACCGTCACCTCCGGCGCGGAAGCCCTCACCGTCATCGTCCCCCCGACGATCACGACCCAGCCCCTCGCCACCACCGTCAACGCCGGCGCGACCGCCGTCCTCACCGTCGCCGCGACCGGCACGCCCGCGCCCGTCTATCGTTGGCGCAAGGGCTCCACGCCCCTCGCCGGCGCCAGCCTCGCCACGCTCACCCTCGCCAACGCCCAGCCCGCCGACGCCGGCGCCTACGCCGTCTCCGTCAGCAACGCCGCCGGCACCGTGCTCTCCGCCGCGGCGACACTCACGATCAACCCTTCCGGCGCCGCCCCCGTCATTGTCACCCAACCGGCCGACCAATATGCCCGCACGGGCCAGAGCGCCACGTTCTCCGTCGCGGCCACCGGCAACGCGCTCGGCTACCAGTGGCGCAAGGACACCACCGACCTCCCCGGCGCCACGACCGCCACGCTCACCCGCGCCAACCTCGCCGCCACCGACGCCGCCGGCTACTCCGTCGTCGTCACCAATACCGCCGGCAGCGCCACCAGCCGCACCGCCGCGCTCTCCGTCATCCCCGCCGGCTTTGCCGTCACCCACGCCCTCGCCACCAGCGGCTATGAAGCCGGCGGCACCGTGCAAATCACCACCACCATCGCCTATAGCGGCACGCTCACCGCCCTCGCCTATCAAGCGCTCCCCCCGCCCGGCTTCGCGTTCCTCGCCTCCGACTCCGCCGACGTGAAACCCGCCCCCGGCACCGTCGACCTCCTCGAATGGGCCTGGAGCGCCGTCCCCACGAGCCCCGTCACGCTCAACTACACCCTCGCCGTCCCCGCCGGCACCACTGGCGCCCCCACCCTCACCGGCCTCGCCATCGCCCGCCCCGGCCCCATCCTCGTCGTCGCCTCGCCCGACCCCCTCCCCCTCAACCCCACCACCCGCCACTCCGCCGATACCGACGGCGACGGCCGCCTCAGCCTCCTCGAACTCGCCCGCGTCATCGAACTCTTCAACACCCGCAGCGGCGCCGTGCGCACCGGCTGCTATGCGTTGGCGCCGGCCGCGAGCGAAGACGGCTTCGCGCCCGACGCCACCCGCGCCGCCGCCGCGACGGTGCCGCTGGCCCGCTACCACGCCGCCGACACCGACCGTGACGGCAAACTCAGCCTCCTCGAACTCACCCGCCTCATCGAGCTCTTCAACTACCGCACCGGCACCCAACGCACCGGCCAATATCACGTGAAAGCCGGCACCGAAGACGGCTTCGATCCCGGGCCGTAGGCTGAGACGATCCAGTCCAGAGTTCCCAGCCGAGAGCCGAGAGCTGAGCCGAACCGATTCAATTGCACTGCGGATGGACACGGATTTCAGAGGAGGTTGTGACGACACGACCGGCAGAACGAGGCCGCTGAACGGTGGCGGACGAACGACCCACGCAAGTTGGCTGTTTCTCTTCTGAATCGGTGTCTATCCGTATCCATCCGTGGTTGCCCACTGTATCGCTCTGGGTGAGAGCAAAACCCAATGGTGAATTACACCAAGTCGCCTCCGATTCGGAGCCCACGCGCCGGGGATCGGGCTCTCATCTCTCAGGTCTCATCTCTCAACCCTCAGCTCTCGTCCGCATGCGCCCCGCCGAAGGTCCGACTGATTTCAGCCGCGTCTCGGTTCAGACCCGCCTCGGCATCGACGGTCGTTTCGCCCGCACGGACCGCCGCGATGTTGTCGATATTATTTCCGGTTCACCAGTTGACAGTCGTCGTCGGATGCGGCCACTCTCGCGCCCAGATTGCGCCGGCTTTCGCGACGCCCCCTCCGGCCGTTGTTACCCGAAAAACACTTCCCCTCGCGCGCCTGCGCGCTGCCGCCCTTCGCCTCCGTGCCAAATTTTTCCGTCCGCTCCATGAAAAAACTCCTCCTTTCCCTTGCGGCTCCGTTATTGCTCGCGCTCGGCGCGCACGCGCAGACCGCCACCCTCACGGCCAACGCCACCTCCTTCTCGGCCAACGGCGGGCAGGTCACGTTTACCAACACCGTCACCTACACCGGCCTCACGCCATCCGTGTATTCGCTGGAGGCCGCGTTGCCCACGGGCTGGGCCTTTGTCAGCCAATCGTTGCCGACCGGCCTCAACGCCGCCTTCTCGCCCTCCCCGACCGACAACCCGCTCGACTGGTCCTTCTCCGGCTTCCCGGCCAACACCTTCACGTGGACCTTCGTCCTCTCTTACCCCGCCGGCCTCACCGGCAACCAGTCCATCACGTTCCCCATCGGGCAATATCGTTCGCCGACGACCAATTTTAATTTCCCCGCCATCACCCTCACCCCCGCTCCCACCGCGCCCGCAATCACGCCGCAACCGGTTGGCCAGACGGCGACGGTCGGCGGCAACGTCACCTTCACTTCCGGCGCGACCGGCTTTCCCGCGCCGACCTTTCAGTGGAAAAACGGCACGACCAACGTCACCGACGGTGGTCGAATCTCCGGCGCCACGACCGGCGCGCTCACCATCACGGGCGTCCTCTCCGCCGACGCCGGCAACTACACGCTCGTCGCGACCAACTCCGCCGGCAACGCGACCTCCAATATCGCCACGCTCTCCGTCAATAAAGCCAACCAGACCATCACCTTCGGCGCGCTCAGCGCGAAGACCTTTGGCGATCCGGCCTTCGGCCTCACGGCGACCACGAGTTCCGCCCTCGTCGTCACCTACGCCAGCTCCAACCCCGCCGTCGCCACCGTGAGCGGCAGCACCGTCACGCTCGTCGGCGCCGGCACCGCGACCATCACCGCGAGTCAGGCCGGCAACGCCGACTACAACGCCGCGCCCGACGTGCCCCAGACCCTCACCGTCAATAAAGCCGCGCAGAGCATCACCTTTGGCGCGCTCGCGGCGAAAAACTTCGGCGACCCGGCCTTCGCGCTCACCGCCACCGCCAGTTCCGCTCTCGCGGTCAGCTATGGCAGCTCCAACACCGCCGTCGCCACCGTGAGCGGCAACACCGTCACCCTCGTCGGCGCCGGCACCGCCACGATCACCGCGAACCAGCCGGGCAACACCAACTTCAACGCCGCCCCGAGCGTCCCCCAGACGCTCACCGTCACCAAGGCCGCGCAGACCATCACGTTTGCCGCCCTCCCCGCGAAAAATTTCGGCGACGCCCCGTTCGCGCTCGCCGCCACCGCCAGCTCGACCCTCGGCGTCACCTACGCGAGCAGTAACCCCGCCGTCGCCACGGTTAGCGGCAACACCGTCACCGTCGTCGGCGTCGGCTCCACCACGATTACCGCGAGTCAGGCCGGTAACACGAACTTCAACGCCGCCCCCGACGCGCCGCAGACTCTCACCGTCAACAAGGGCGCGCAGACCATCATCTTTGCCGCGCTCCCCGCGAAAAACTTCGGCGACACCCCGTTCGTCCTCACCGCCACGGCCAGCTCGACCCTCGGCGTCTCCTTCGCGAGCAGCAACCCAGCCGTCGCCACCGTCAGCGGCAGCACCGTCACCCTCGTCGGCGCCGGCACCACAACGATCACCGCCAGCCAAACGGGTAACTCGAACTACAACGCCGCACCCGACGTGCCCCAAACCCTCACCGTCAACAAAGCCGCGCAGACCATCACCTTCGCCGCGCTCCCCGCGAAAAACTTCGGCGACGCCGCCTTCGCGCTCACCGCCACGGCCAGCTCCACGCTTGGCGTGACCTACGCCAGCTCCAATCCCGCCGTCGCCACCGTCAGCGGCAACACCGTTACCATCCTCGCCGCCGGCACGACCAGCCTCACCGCGAGTCAGGCGGGCAACACCAACTTCAACGCCGCGCCCGACGTGCCCCAGACCCTCACCGTCAATAAGGCCGCGCAAACCATCTCGTTTGCCGCGCTACCGGCCAAGACCTTTGGCGACCCCACCTTTACGCTCAGCGCGACCGCAAGCTCCACGCTCGGCGTCACCTACGCGAGCAGCAACCCCGCCGTCGCCACCGTCAGCGGCAACACCGTCACCCTTGTCGGCGGCGGCACCGCGACCATCACGGCGAGCCAGGCCGGCAACACCAACTTCAGCGCCGCGCCCGACGTCCCGCAGACCCTCACGGTCAACAAAGCCGCGCAAACGATCACGTTTGCCGCGCTCACCGCGAAGACCTTTGGCGACCCCGCCTTCGCCCTCACCGCCACCGCCAGCTCCACGCTCGCGGTCGCCTACGCCAGCTCCAATCCCGCCGTCGCCACCGTCAGCGGCAACACCGTCACCATCGTCGGCGGCGGCACCACCACGATCACCGCCAGCCAGCCGGGCAATACGAACTACGGCGCCGCGACCGACGTGCCGCAGACCCTCACAGTCGCCAAGGCGAACCAAACCATCACCTTCGCCGCATTGCCCTCGAAGCCCCTCGACTCGGGCACCTTCGCGCTCGCGGCGACCGCGAGTTCCAATCTCGCCATCACCTACGCGACCTCGAGCCCCAGCAGCGGCGCCGTCGCCACCGTCAGCGGCTCGACCGTCACCCTCGTCAACACCGGCATCATCACCATCACCGCCAGCCAGCCCGGCAACGCCAACTACAACGCCGCCACCTCCGTCGCCCAGGTCCTCACCGTCCTCAACCAGAGCCAGACCATCACCTTCGACGCCGCGCAACTCCCCGCCAAGTTCGTCGGCAACGCCCCCTTCACCATCAGCGCGACCAGCAACCGCGGCCTCACCGTCAGCTTCGCCTCCTCCAATCCCGCGCTCGCCACCGTCGGCGCCAGCACCCTCTCGGCGGGCGTCTCCACCGCGACCGTCACCGTGCTCGCCGCCGGCTCCGTCAATATCATCGCCAGCCAACCCGGCGACTCCAATACCGCCGCCGCCCCCGATGTTGTGCGCCCCCTCGCCATCGGCAAAGGCACGGCCACCGTGACCCTCGGCAGCCTCGCGCAGACCTATGATGGCACGCCGAAAACGGCCACCGCCACCACCGTCCCCGCCAACCTCAACGTCACCTTCACCTATAACACCTCCGGCACCGCCCCGACCGCCGCCGGCTCCTACGCCGTCGTCGGCACCGTCAACGACGCCAACTACCTTGGCACCGGCAGCGACACCCTCGTCATCGCCAAGGCCAACCAAACGATCACGTTTGGCGCGCTGGTGCCGCGAGTGCTCGGCGGCGGGACGTTCACGCTCGGTGCGACGGCGAGTTCCACGCTGGCCGTCAGCTATGCGAGCAGCAACACCGCCGTCGCGACCGTCACCGGCAACACCGTGACCCTCGTCGGCGTCGGCACCACCAATATCACCGCCAGCCAAGCCGGCGATTCCAACTATAACGCCGCCACGCCCGTCGTCCAACCCCTCGTCGTCAACTCCGGCCCCGTCTTCACCACCCAACCCGTCGCCAACGCGCAATACCTCGTCGGTGCCACCGTCACCATCACCGCCGCCGCCTCGGGCACGCCGACGCCCACGCTCCAATGGCGCAAGGGCACCACCAATCTTTCCGGGCAGACCAACGCCACCCTCACCCTCACCAACGTGCAGCTTGGCGACCGCGGCACCTATGACGTCGTCGCCACCAACACCGCCGGCTCCACCAATAGCAACCCTGTCACGCTCGTCATCATCCAACCCCCGGCCATCACGACCTCGCCGGCGAACACGGCGCTCGTCGCCGGCCAGGACCTCACCCTCACCGCGGTCGCCACCGGCGATCCGGCCCCCACGTTTGTCTGGACTCGTAATACGGTCGCGATCCCCGGAGCGACGAGCGCGGTCCTGAGCGTGCCCCGCATCGGTATCGACGGCGGCGGATCGTTTGTCCTGACCGCGACCAACGCCGGCGGATCGGTCAGCACGACGCCCGCGATCGTCACCGTAAACCCCGTCGCCCCCGTCATCACCAGCCCGCTCACGGCGACGGCCGTGGTCGGCCGCTCGTTTAGCTATCAAATCGTCGCGGGCACGACCAAGGCCACCTACGGCGCCACCAATCTCCCCGCCGGCCTCACGCTCAACACCACCTCCGGCGCCATCAGCGGCTCGCCGACCACCGCCACCGGCGGCACCCCGGCCTCTGTCGTCCTCACGGCCACGAACGTCACCGGCACCGACACCAAGACTCTCCTCCTCACCGTCCTCTCGCCTCCTCCCATCATCACGAGCGCCGCCGCGACCAGCGGGCGCGTCGGCGCCACGTTCACGTTCAACCTCCTCGCGACCAACACACCCACCGCCTATTCCGCCACCGACCTCCCGCCCGGCCTCTCAATCAACACCGGCACCGGCATCATCACCGGCACGCCCACGCAGGCGGGATCGTTCACCGCGACCATCGGGGCGGCCAACGCCTCGGGCGCCGTCACCAGTCTCCTCGCCATCCAAATCGATCCCGCGCTGAACTCGCCCGTCTACACCGGCCCCGCCGCCCTGAGCGCCGTGCAGGGGACGGCGTTTACCTTCACCCCGAGCTTCACCAACAGCCTCACCGGCGCCACCTCCACCACGTTGCCCGCGGGCCTCTCGCTCGCCCCGACCACCGGCGTGATTTCCGGCACGCCGACGGTCGCCGGCACCTTCAAGTTCGACCTCACCGCCACCAACGCCGGCGGCTCCACCCTCGTGCCGTTCACGATCACGATTAACCCGGCCGCCACCGCGCCCGTCATCACCAGCGCCAGCAACGCCGCGGGCGTCGCCGGCACCGCGTTTACGTTTCCGGTCACCGCCACACCTGCGACCGGCGTGACGTTTGCCGCGACCGGCCTGCCCGCGCTCGGGCTCTCGCTCGCCAGCGGCACGGGCATCATCAGCGGCACTCCGACGGGACCGGGGACGTTGACGCTCTCCGTCTCCGGCACCAGTTCCGCCGGGACCGGTCCCGCCTCGGCCCTCGTGATTGCGATCCGGCCCCACGCCTCCGCGCCCGTGCTCACGGGCACCACCGCCTACGCCGGCCAAGTCGGCGTCACGCTCTCCCCGATTACGCTCACCGGCACCAATATTGATGGGGCGACGACGTTTGCCGTGACCTCGAGCACCTTGCCCGCCGGCCTCAGTCTGGCCGCGACGACCGGCGTCATCAGCGGCACCCCCACCCAGCCCGGCCGCGCTGAAGTCTGGGTCGCCGCGACCAACGCCAGTGGCACCGGCCTCGCCATCGCGCTGGTGTTTACCGTCGCGCCGGCCTCCACCGTCCCGGTCATCACGAGCAACGGCAGCGCGGTGGGGCAGGTCGGCCAGCCCTTCCAATACGTCATCATGGCGACCAATTCGCCGACCTCTTATGGTGCAACCAACCTGCCCGCCGGCTTAAGCCTCAACACCGCGACCGGGATCATCTCCGGCATCCCGTCCACGGCCACGATCACGCCCGCCACCGTCGTGCTGACCGCGACGAACGCCGGCGGCGCGAGCAGCCCGAAGCCCCTCGCGCTCACCATCGCCGCCGCCGCCGCCACCCCCACGATCACGAGCGCGCTCGCGGCCAACGCCCAGGTCGGCGCCACCTTCAGCTATGCGATCACGGGCACGGAGACTCCCACCTCCTTCGCCGCCGCCGATCTGCCGGCCGGCCTCGCCGTCGCTCCCGGCACCGGCCTGATCACCGGCACGCCGACGGTGGCCGGCAGCTTCAATATCACCCTGCGCGCCGCCAACGCCGCCGGCCTCGGCGCCCCATCCACTCTGGTGCTCGCCGTCGCCGCGTCGGCCACGGCCCCCGCGATCACGAGCGCGGCCTCGGCCGGCGGCAAGGTCGGCGCCACCGCCGCGTTCAGCTACGCCATCGTCGCCGCGCCCGGCCCGATCACGGGCTACGGGCTGACCGGCACGCTCCCGGTCGGGCTGACGTTTAACAGCAGCACCGGCGTCATCGGTGGCCGCCCCGCGCAGGCGGGCGTCTCGACCGTGCAGTTGACCGCCACCAACGCCGCGGGCACCGGTCAGCCCCAACCGCTCGTGATCAATATTGCGGCGGCGGACAACGTCCCCGTCATCACCAGCCCGAATGTTTACGATTCCAAGGTGGGCGGCGCGTTCAGCTACGACATCACCGCGACCAACGCCCCCCTCCTTTCGCTCGACGCCGCCAACCTCCCGCCCGGCGTCGGCGTCAACCAGTCCACTGGAAAAATCACCGGCGTGCCCACGACCGCGGGCAATTTCACCGCCGCGCTCTTCGCCACCAACGCCGCCGGCCAAGGCCCGACCCGCAACCTCGCGATCACAATCGCCGCATCCGACGCCGCGCCCGTCGTCAACGGCAACATTCCCGCCACGGTTTCCGCTCAGGTGGGCGTCGCGTTTACCTACCAAATCAACGCGACCAACTCGCCCATTGCCTACGAGGTCATCGACGCGCCCGGCTGGATGAGCGTTGGGGCGACCTCCGGGACGCTCGCGGGCACCCCGACGGCGCCCGGCTCATTGGCCATGCAGATGGTCGCCACGGCCGCCGGCAGCGGTGCGGTGCCATTGCTCCGCAGCGCGCCCGTCGCCCTCACCCTCAATATCGCCGCCGCCGCCGGCACCCCCGTCGTCGGCAGCCCGCAAATCGCGAGCGGCACGGTCGGTGCGCCCTTCACCTATCCCATCTCCGCGTCGAATTCGCCCACAGCCTATATTGTCAGCGGCCTGCCGGCCGGCCTCGGGTTTGTCGCCGCCACCGCCACGATCACGGGCACGCCCACCAACTCGGGCACGTTCAACGTCGTCCTCGCCGCGCGCAACGCCGTCGGCCTCGGGAATCCCGTGACCCTCGTCCTCACCATCGGCACCAGCTCGCAGCTCGCTCCCTCCGGGCCCTGAGCCTCGCCCCTCGGCCCCCCTTCGCTCCTCTCCATGAAATTGTCCCTTTCCTCCCTGCCTCGCCTCGTCCTCGGCGGCCTGTTGTGGCTCGCCTGCGGCGCTTCGCTCGCCCGCGCGCAGGCCGCGCTGCCGGCCGCGCAGGTCGGCGCAAGCTATTCCTATCAGGTCACCACCAACCCCACCGCGACCGCAGGCACCGCCTACGCCGCGACCGGCCTGCCCGTCGGCCTCGGCATCAACGCCTCCTCAGGCCTCATCAGCGGCACGCCGACGACCGCCGGCAACTACAGCGGCAACCTCATCCTCACGGCGAACCAGGCAACGAACTCGTTTGCCTACAGCCTGCTCGTCAACGCCCCCGCCGGCACCCCCGCGATCACGAGTGCGGCGACGTTGGCGGCTACCGTCCAAAGCAGCGTCACCTTCACCCTCACCGCCAGCAACATTCCGACTAGCTACAACATCTCCGGCCTCCCGCCCGGCCTCGTCGGCTCCGTCGCCGGCACCATCTCCGGCACCCCCACCGTGGCCGGCACCTATCAGGTCTCCGTCAGCGCCAACAACGCCAGCGGCACCGGCGCCACGAGCACCCTGACCATCACCGTGAGCCCCGTCGGCCCCGTCCCCGCCATCACCAGCGCGACCTCGGCCACCTCTGCGCTGGCGACTGCGTTTACCTATAACATCACCGCGTCCAATGCGCCCGTGTCCTATGCGGCGACGGGCCTGCCGCTCGGCCTCGCGCTCGACGCCGCGACCGGCGTCATCAGTGGCACTCCCACTGTCGGTGGCGTGTATATCGTCGGCCTCAGCGCGACCAACGCCAACGGCACCGGCGCAGCGACCAACCTCACCCTCACGGTCGGCGCCCTCTCCGTCATCAGCAGCGCGACTTCGGCCAACGGTGGCGTCGGCGTCGCCTTCAGCTATGGCACCACCGCCTCCAATTCCCCCACCAGCTATAACGTGACCGGCCTTCCCGCCGGCCTCTCCGCCGATGCCGCCACGGGGGTGATCTCCGGCACGCCGACGGCGGTCGGCGTTTCCTCGATTCGTCTCAGCGCCAACAATTCCGTCGGCACCGGCGTGGCCGTCACGCTCACGCTCACCGTCGGCAACGTGCCCGTGATCTCCGGCACCACCAGCGCCGCTGGCACGGTGGGCACGGCGTTTAGCTATTCGGTTTCGGCGACCAATTCCCCGACCGGTTTCTCCGCCACGGGCCTGCCAGGCGGCCTCACGCTCAATGCCGCCACCGGCATCATCAGCGGCGTGCCGACCGCCGCCGGCACCTCCACCGTCTCCATCGTCGCCACGAACATCAGCGGCCCGAGTGCGACGTTCCGCCTCACGGTCACCATTGCGGCCGCACCCCCGTCCGGCGGCGGCGGTGGTGGTGGTGGTGGTGGTGGTGGTGGTGGCGTCGTAATCCTGCCCGTCGCGATCGTTACGCAACCGACCAACCAAACGGTCAACGAGGGCGCCGACGCCTCCTTCACCGTCACGGTCAGCGGCACCGCGCCCACCTATCAGTGGGCCAAGGACGGCTCGCCTATTTCGGGCGCGACCGGCAGTTCGCTCACCCTTTCCGCCGTCAAGGCCGCCAACGCGGGCGCCTATGCGGTGACGGTTACCAACTCTCTCGGCTCGGTCACCAGCAACACCGCCACGCTCACCGTTGTCGCCCTCGTCACGCCGCCGGTCATCGCCACCGCTCCCGCGAGCCAAAGCGCCGTGGCCGGGTCCAACGTCACCTTCACCGTGGGCGCCACCAGCTCCGCCGCCGCGACCTACCAGTGGCGCAAGGACGGCGTCACGATCCCCGGCGCGACGAGCGCGACCCTCTCGTTGAGCGCCCTCGGCCTCTCCGCCGCCGGCAGCTACACCGTGGTCGTGACCAACAGCGCCGGCAGCACCACCTCCGCCGCCGCCACCCTCACGGTGACCGCGCGGCCCGTGCCCGGTGGCTACTTCGGCAACTTCGGCGGCTCCGGCGGCACCTTCGCGCTCTTCGTGCGCCCCGATCGCACAGGTGTGTTTCTCGCTTATGCCCGCAACGCCAGAGTCGCGCTCGTCATCCGCGACCTCGTCGTCGACGCCAACGGCGGCTTCTCCGTCACCACCACCTCCACCGCCTCCTCTCCGACCTCCCCTGTCGCCGGGGTCAATAGTGCCGCCGCCGAAACCACCTACGCCATCTCCGGCACCATCGCCGCCGACGGCACGCTCAGTGGCACCGTCGCCGGCCTCAACCTCACCTTCGGCGCACCGGCCCCCGCGACCGGCGCGACCGCCGCGCTCGCCGGCTTCTACCAGACGGGCGCCGCCGGCGCCTCCGCAACCGGCTACGTCATCGTCGGCGCGGGTGGCGACGCCTACTTCCTCACCGTGGCCGGGACCTCGGCCGACGCTGGCCAAGGCACCGTCAACTCCGGCGGCGCGATCACCTTCGGCAAATCCGAAAACAACGCCACCCTCTCCGGCACCATCCAGAGCGGCATCGTTTCGGTCACCGCGACGCCTCCGGGGGCCGCCGCCACGACCTTCATTGGGGCCAACAACGATGGCCGAACCGACACCGAGAAACTCCTCAACGTCTCCACGCGCAGCCAGACCGCGACCGGCGCCAACGTCCTCATCGCCGGCTTCGTCATCACCGGCACGCAACCCAAGCCGGTGCTCCTGCGCGGCGTCGGCCCGGCCCTCACCCAATTCGGTGTCACCGGCGCGCTCACCGCCGCCCGCCTCGAGGTTTTCCAAGGCTCCACGTCCATCGCCGTCGGCCTCGATTGGGGCGCGGCCTCCAACTCCGCCGCCATTGCCGCCACCGCTACGCGCGTGGGGGCCTTCGCCCTCGCCCCTGGTAGCCGCGACGCGGCCCTTATGCTCACCCTCGCCCCCGGTGCCTACAGCGCCGTCCTGACCGGGCAGAACGGCGCGACCGGCGTGTGCCTGGTCGAAGCCTACGATGCCACCGACGGCCCGATCGCCCCCGCCCAACGCCTGATCAACATCTCGAGCCGCGCCGCCGTCGGCGTCGGCGAATCCACCCTAATCGGCGGCTTCGTCATATCCGGCACCGTGCCGAAACGCGTCCTCATCCGCGGCGCCGGCCCCGCGCTCGCCCAATTTGGCCTCGCGAGCGTGCTCGCCCGCCCGCAGCTCCTCCTCTTCAAGGGTAACCAAGCCCTCCAGCAAAATTCCGGCTGGAGCACGTCGCCCGACGCCGCCGCGATCGCGGCCGCGGCCGCGCAGGTGGGCGCGTTTGCCTTTGCCGCCGGCAGCGCCGATTCCGCTCTCTTGATCAATCTGGATCCCGGCGCCTACACCGCGCAGGTCACCGGCGTTGGCGGCGCGACCGGCATCGCCCTCGTCGAGATCTATGAGGTCCCCTGAGCCGACCCGCCAACCTCGCACTTCCCTCAGCCAACCCAACCCCCCCCC
>JBEANZ010000795.1:0-2946 GCA_041165185.1 Verrucomicrobiota bacterium
GATTTTCGTGGTCGTCCCATCCATCCGCGCTATCTTCTTTAGGCTAAACTTGAAAGCTAATTAGAATTATCCGGCGCACGCGCGTCCGCCGCCACCCCCGCCCCGAAGCCGATCAATCTCCTCTTCATCATGACCGACCAGCAGCACTGGGATGCCATGAGCTGCGCCGGCAACCCCGTCCTCAAAACCCCGAACCTCGACCGCCTCGCCGCCGAGGGCGCGCGTTTTTCGAAATTCTACTCGTCGTGTCCGGTGTGCGTTCCGGCTCGCACCGTCATCCTCACCGGCCACGCGCTCGAATCGAATCACGTCTGGAGCAATGCCAACGTTGACACGTCCGATTTCCCCTCCGCGTTTCTCTCCTTCGATCAGCTTCTCCTGCGCAACGGCTACCGTGGCGAATACTACGGCAAGTGGCACGCGCCCTACCGTCTCGCCCTCGACTACACGCGCCCCGTCCGTTGGCTCAACGGCAAGAACAAACCGCCCGGCAGCAAGGCCGACATGTCCGACTCCGACGCCTATCGCGCCTACGTCCGCAAAAACGTCCCGCCCCGCGATCCGCAGCCCGGCCAGCTCCTCCAAAAAGGCGGCGTCTGGCCCTACACGCCGATTCCGCTCGATGAAAATTACGGCAAGGCCACCGCCGGCAAAGCCTCCCAAGCCGAAGCCTACGGTCGCCTCGACATCCCGCCCGAGCACAGCAGCACCGCCTACACCGCGAAGGAAGGACTCGAGGCCCTCGAACGCCTCAAGGACGGCCCGTTCACGCTCACCCTCTCCCTCGATCCGCCGCATCCGCCGATGATGGTGTCGGAGCCGTATTACAGCCGCTACCCGCCGGAAAAAATTCCGCTCCCCGCGAGTCTCGCCGATCCGCGCACCCACTCGCCCTACGCCGACCGCGCCAAATCCGCCGACGACGCCCGCTACCGCGACCCAAAAAATATCCGCCAGATGACGTCGATCTACTACGGCATGGTCGCGGAGATCGACGACTGGGTCGGAAAAATTCTCCACCGTCTCGACGAACTCGGCCTCGCCCAAAACACGCTCGTCATCTTCACCGCCGATCACGGCGAGCAGCTCGGCGACCACGGGATGCACGGCAAATTTGTCTTCTATGAAGGCTCCGTCCACATCCCGCTCCTCATGCGCCTGCCCGGCGTCATCCCCGCGAAAACCGTGGTCCACGCGCCCGCGTCCCACCTCGATCTCTTCGGCACGATTCTCGATTACCTCGGCCAGCCCGCCCGCCCCACCGAGGGCCGCAGCCTCCGTCCGCTCATCGAAGGAAAAGAATCCGGCGCCAACCGCGTCGCGATCTCCGAGTGGCCCGCCGCGAATCTTCCCGGCTGCATGGTTACCGATGGTCGCTGGAAACTTCTCTACGGCCGCAACGCCACCAACAAATCCCTCGACGCCCTCTACGATCTCCAAACCGATCCGCACGAGCTGAACAACCTCATCGCCCGCAACCCCGCCCGCGAAAAGTCCCTCCCCGAAGCCGCGCGCATGAAAGCCCTGCTCGTCGACTGGCTCGCACGCGTGAAGTCGCCGTTGCTTGAGTCCGTGCGCCAGCGTCCTCTCTGAGGCGATCAACGTCATGCAATCCATGTTCCGCATCCATGCCCGCGCGCTCGCCTTCGGCCCCTCGCTGCTCGCCCCGCTGGCACCACTCCGCGCCGCCACTCCCGCCACTCCCCGCAACCCCGCCCAGCCCAACATCGTCTTCCTCCTCGCCGACGATCTCGGCGGCGGCGATCTGCACAGTTACGGACATCCCTACGCGCGCACGCCGCACCTCGACGCCCTCGTGCGCGACGGCACGCGCATCCTGCAAGCCTACTCCACCGGCGCCACCTGTTGCCCGGCGCGCACCGGGCTGATCACCTCGAAGTTTCCGGCGACGTATCCCACCTACCCCGCCAACGGCGGTTTCGCGGAGCGCGTCACCATCACCGAACTCCTCAAGAAAAACGGCTACGCCACCGGCCATTTCGGCAAATAGCACATCGGCCCGGTGCAGAAACCCGGCACCTACGGCATCGACGTCATCGGCTCCGACGAGGAGGAAACGACCGGCAAGAAAAAGAAAGCCGCCGATGATCGCGGACGCGACGCGCACATCTACGACGCCGCGATCAAGTTCATCGAGAAAAACTAGAGCCACCCGTTTTACGTCAACGTGTGGGGCCACATCTCGCACAATCCCGTGAATCCCACCGACGCCCTCGTGCAACGCTGGCGCGGCCTGAAAGTGAACGACGCCGATTTCCATCCGCAGATGCACGGCAAGTTCAACGACGCGCGCAAAGCCGGCGGCGACGTGGACGACGGCATGAGCCGCTACCTCGCCGACGTCGAGTCGCTGGACGCCAGCGTAGGCCGACTCTTGGCGCGCCTCGACGAACTCGGCCTGCGCGAAAACACGCTCGTCGTTTTCAGCAGCGACCAGGGCGCCGACATGACCAAGGCCGGCGGCGGCGGACTCCGTTTCAATCAGATGGGCTTCAACGGCCCGTTCCGCGGCGGCAAGCACACGCACTGGGAGGGCGGCGTGCGCGTGCCGTGGATCATGCGCTGGCCCGGCCATGTGCCGGCGGGGCGCACCGACGATCAGTCCGTCATCAGCGGCGTGGATTGGCTGCCCACGCTGTGCACGATCACCGGCGTGAAAATCAACGCCGCCGACTTCGACGGCGAGGACGTGTCCGCCGCGTGGCTCGGCCAAAGCACGCACGTGCGCACAAAGCCCCTCCTCTGGAAAACCAGCGCGCCCGGCAGCGAATCCCTCATCCGTGAAGGCCCGTGGAAACTCATGCGCCCCACTCGCAAAGACGGCGGCGAGCCCGCGCTCTACGACATCGTCAACGACCCCGCCGAGAAAACGAATCTCGTTTCCAAACACCCCGATATCGCGAAAAAGTTTTCCACGAAAGCCGC
>JBEANZ010000796.1:0-6199 GCA_041165185.1 Verrucomicrobiota bacterium
GAACGAAAAATTCAACAGCGGCCGCCCCGCCACCGTCTGCCCGACGTCGCCCGGTGGCGCGAGCGCCTCGCCCACCGGCCACAACCGCCGAATCGAAGCGTTCTCCAAAATCGAAATCTGATCATCGAACACGAACACCCCCGCGAAACTGTTCGCGTAAGCCGCGCCCACCGCCGCGACGATCACCGCCGTCGCGAGCCAGTGGTCGCGCCGGGAATCGGAGGAGGGGAGGGGCGCCGCCACGCGCACATTCGATTGCACGCGCCGAAAATTGCCGCGCGCCCACCGCGCCGCGATTCCGAATTTTTCCGCTCCGTCGTCCGTCGTCCCGTCCGGCCGGACGCGGCGGGGCCCCCTTCCCGGGGAGCGCACGCGTCCCGCGTGCCGGCTTCGGCGTCCCGCCGAAGCCTCCGAAAATCCTCGGCGAGACGCCGCGGACAGCCTGCGAGACGCACGCGCTCCCCGGAAATTTCCCACGCGTCACCTCACCGCGAACGCACCAGATCGATCGAGTAACACGCCGCACACTCCGGCTTGATCCGCCTCGCCCCATCCCCACGCTCGCGCCCGCCCAATCCGCTCACCGGTGTCACCTCCGTCTCGCCTCATGAAACGAATCCCCTCCACCTCCGCCCTCGCTCGCGTCCGCGCGCTCGCCTTCACGCTCACCGCGCTCGCGACGCTCGCCTCCCTCGCGCCCGCCCGCGCCGCCGACCGCCTCCTGGTCGAGGCCGAGAGTTTTTCCGCCCGCGGCGGCTGGTCGCTCGACACCCAGTTCATCGAGATCATGGGCTCGCCCTATCTCCTCGCGCACGGACTCGGCCAACCCGTCGCCGACGCGACGACCACCGCCAAGTTTCCCGCCGCCGGCAAATACCGCGTGTGGGTCCGCACGAAGGACTGGGTCGCCCACTGGAACGCTGCCGGCGCGCCCGGAAAATTCCAACTCGTCGTCAACGGCGCGCCGCTCGCCGAGACCTTCGGCGCGAAGGGCGCCGCGTGGTCCTGGCACGACGGCGGCACCATCGACATCGCGCCCAGCCACACCGCCGCCACCACGCTCGCCCTCCGCGATCTCACCGGCTTCGACGGCCGCTGCGACGCGATCTTTTTCACGACCGATCTCGCCGAGACGCCGCCGAACGACTCCGCGCCGCTCTCCGCGTGGCGTCGCGCCACGCTCGGCCTCCCGCCCGCGCCCGAGGACATGGGCGAGTTCGATCTTGTCGTCGTCGGCGGCGGCTACGGCGGCATGGGCAGCGCGCTCTCCGCCGCACGCATGGGCCTCAAGGTCGCGCTCATCCAGAACCGTCCCGTCCTCGGCGGCAACGGCAGCTCCGAGGTGCGCGTCTGGTCGATGGGCTTGATCCGCCGCGGCAAATACCCGCACATCGGCGAGATGGTTGAGGAGTTCGCCGACCGCGCGACGAATTCCCCCGGCCTCGCCGAGGAGTTCGGCGACGCGAAAAAAGAGGCGCACGTCCGCGCCGAGAAAAACATTGCCCTCTTTCTCAACGAACACGTTTACGCCGCCGCGACGCGCGACGGCAAAATCGTTTCCGTCACCTCGCTCAACACCGCCAACAGCCGCGAGAAAATTTTCCGCGGCAAGTTTTTCGCCGACTGCACCGGCCACGGCAGCCTCGCCGCGCTCGGCGGCGCGAAATACGAAATCGAGTATAAGGACCTCCTCGGCATGTCCAACATGTGGGTCTGGAGCACCGCGCCCGCACCGCAGAAATTCCCCGAGACCCCGTGGGCGCTCGACCTGAAGATGGACGACTTTCCCTACCCGAAGGTCGGCAAGGGCCCGATGAAGGAGATGGGCAAGGGCGAGTGGTTTTGGGAAAGCGGTTTCAACAAAGACCCGCTCAAGGACCTTGAGACGATCCGCGACTGGAATCTCCGCGCGGTCTTCGGCGCGTTCAACGCCATGAAAAACCGCGACGGCGCCGCCGAGCATCCGAACGCGAAACTCGACTGGGTCGCCTACGTCGGCGGCACGCGCGAGTCCCGCCGCATCGTCGGCGACGTGATGCTCACGCGCGACGACATCGTGTCGAAACGGGAATTCCCCGACGGCTGCGTGCCCAGCACGTGGAGCATCGATCTCCATTTTCCGAAAAAGGAATACGCCGTGAAATTCCCCGACAACCCCTTCATCTCGATCGCCGAGCACGACCGCCGCATCGACCGCGACTACGGTTACCCGATCCCCTACCGCTGTCTCTACTCGGTCAACGTGCCGAATCTCTTCATGGCCGGCCGCGACATCAGCGTGACCGACGAAGCGCTCGGCACCACGCGCGTGATGAAAACCATCGGCATGATGGGCGAAGTCGTCGGCAAGGCCGCCTACGTCGCCGTCAAACACGGCGTCTCCAACCGCGACGTCTACACGCTCTACTGGTCGGAGATGGACACGCTCCTCAAACTCCCCGGCCGCGCCCGCCGCGGCGGCGACGGCACGATCGCGCTCATCGGCGACACCCCGCCGCCCGTGAACGACACCCCCAATGGCACCGGCGGCAAGCCCCTCTCCGCGCTCCAAGGCATCGTGATCGACAACAAGGCGGCGAAGCTCACGGGCAACTGGACGAGCGGCGCCAGCCTCGAGCACATCGGCCCCGACTACGCCTACGCGCGCGGCCCCGGCCACAAGGCCGCGTTCGAATTCACCGTGCCGACCGACGGTCGCTACGAAGTCCGCTTCGCCACCGCCCCGCACGAAAACCGCGCGAGCAACACCGCGACGCTCGTCCGCCACGCCGACGGCGAAGCGAAAGTCACCGTGAACCAAAAACAACCCGCCCCCCTCGACGGCCAATGGGTCTCACTGGGCGTCTACCGCTTCGCGAAAGCCAAACCCGGCTCCGTCGAAATCGACGCCACCACCGCCAACGGCAACGCCCACATCGACGCCGTGCAGGTGCTGCCGGCGAAGTGAAGTAGGGCAGGGTCTCTGACCCGCCCTCGGTGCGAACACTTAGCGCGCGAAAGGGCGGGTCACAGACCATCCCGCCCTTGAGACCTTCCGACCCGATTCCGTGCCGACGCGGAAGTTCGCCGCCCGCGCCAGCCCAAGTTCGCAGCCCCCGCTTCAGCCGAAAGAATTTCGGGTTCCGGCTGAAGAGGTGCAAATAAAGTGGGTCAATCGCCTGCTTAGCGTGGGCTTTCCCGCCCATGTTGGCGGCGCAGAGCGCCGTCGACGGGTCGGGAGCCCCGTGCCACACCGGCGGCGATCTGTCTGGCCACACTTCTTGCCGCACCCGACGCACCCGACGCCTCCGCTCCGCCGCGCCGCCCCTTCCGCTTTCGACTGGCCGCAACCGTTCGATCCCCTTTGCCTTGCCGCGTCGGTTCTCCTGCCAGCCCGCCCCGTCCGTTACCCCCGCCGTGAAATCACCCGCCCCTTCGCTTCTGCCCCGTCGCATCCGCCGCGCTCGCGCCAACGCCCTTTCGACCCTCGTTCGCGCCGCCACCACGCTCGCGGCGGCCGCGCTCGCCGCCCACGCCGCGCCCGTCGCGCGGTGGGACTTCGGCGAGGAGACGACGTCGCGCGCGGTGTTCGTCGGCGCCGTGGAGCGCGACGTGCCGGGGCCGCGGCCGCCGGCGTTTCCCGATTTCGAAAAATTCAACACCGCCATCCGTCTCCCCGGCGATGGCGCGCACCTCGCGCTCCCCGATCCGGGCGAGGGGAGCGCGTTTGATTTCACCAACGGCGACGCGATCACGCTCGAGGCCTGGGTCGCGCCGGAGGGGCTGAAGGCGGGCGACAATTTCTATGTGATCGGCAAGGGTCGCACGGGCGCGGCGGGCTTCGCGGCCGACAACCAAAACTGGGCGCTGCGCGTGCGCGCCGTCGGCGGGCAGTGGATGGTGAACTTTCTCTTCGCCACGCCGCGCACCGTCGCGGATGTCGCGGCAGGCGCGAAGTCCGACGCCCACTGGCACCGCTGGACCTCGAAGAAGGGCTTCGCGCCCGGCAGCGGCTGGCACCACGTCGCCGTCACTTATCGCTTCGGCGAGCCCGGCAGCATCCGTGGCTGGATCGACGGCGCGCTCGTGACCGGCGAGTGGGACATGGGCGGCGCGACGACCGCCGCGCCCGTGGTGGACGACGACGCGATCTGGATCGGCTCCTCGATGAAGGGCGCGGCGTCGGCGAGTTTCCGCGGTGCGCTCGACGCGATCGCGGTGCATCGCGAAGTCGTGAACGACTCGGATTTGAAGGCGCGTTTCCGTCGCGTGGGCGGTGCCGACGTGGCGAAGGCCGCGCCCGCCGCGATGCCGGACCTCGGGAAAATTCCCGCCGGCCAGGTGCTCGCGACCTTCAACGAAGCGA
The DNA here is from genome assembly GCA_041165185.1 of Verrucomicrobiota bacterium. Taxonomy (GTDB): domain Bacteria; phylum Verrucomicrobiota; class Verrucomicrobiia; order Opitutales; family Opitutaceae; genus JBEANZ01. Next base: position 4,346 of record JBEANZ010000796.1, read on the forward strand.
TGCCCACCCACGACCGCTGGCTGAACGTCGGCGAGAAACTCCCCGCCGAAACGCTGCGCTGGAGCGGGCGCGAATTCCTCCTGCCTCGCCTGCCGCTGCGCTACGACGACTGGGGCATCCGCGCGAGTTGGAAGGGCCCCGTGCTCGCGCGCCTCGCGGCCGATGTGAATCTCCCCGCCGGCACGCATCGCGTCGTCTTCCGTGCGCGCGGCCTCGCGCGGCTGTGGGTCGATGGCGCGCTCGTCGCCAGCACGAAGCCGCACAAGGGCGATCCCGGCGGCTACGAAAATCCCGAGCCCGTGCCCGCGCCGCCGCTGCCCGGCCTGCGTCCGGTGGGCTTTGGCATTCAGGAAGTCTTCGGCGAAATCACCGCGAAGCCCGGCGCGCCTCTGCGCGTGGTCGTGGAGAATCTCGTCGGCGGAAAAAAATACCGCACCGAGCCCGGCGAACTCACGGTTGCCGTGCTCTCGCCCGACGGACGCACTTACAATGTCCTCGCCGCCGCCGGCGCGGCCGGTGAGCCCGTCGCGCTCACCGACGCCGCAGTCGAAGCCGCACGCGCTCGCATCGATGGCGCGCTCACCGCCTACGACGACGCGCAGCGCCACACGCTTGCTGCCTCGCAGGATGCATTTTGGCAAAAACGCCACGACGCCGCGCGCGCGTGGGCGGAAAAAAATCCCGCGCCGCCTGTGTCCGCGGGCGCGGCCCACCCGATCGATGGATTTGTCGGCCAAAAAATTGATCGCGCCGTCGCGACTGCCGCGAAGTCCACCGCCGCCGAGACGAAAAAATTCCACGAGCAGGTGCTGCCCATTTTGCGCGACGCGTGTTTCCGCTGCCACGGCGAGAAGGAGAAAGGCGGCCTGAAACTCGACAGCCGCGAGCGCGCCCTCGCCGGCGGCGACTCCAAGAAAGCCGCCGTCGTCCCCGGCAACGCCACCGCCAGCGAACTTATCGCGCGCCTCACGCACGCCGACGAAGACGAGCGCATGCCCGCGAAGTCCGAGCCGCTCGCACCGGAAAAAATCGCCACGCTTCGCGCGTGGATCGACGCCGGGGCCGTCTGGCCCGCGCCGCCGCTCGCGCCCGAGACTATCGCGCGCGCGCCCGTGGTCGACGACGCCGCGTTTCTCCGTCGCCTGTATTTCGACACCGTGGGTGTGCAGCCGGCGGAGCGCGACGTGCGCGCCTTCCTCGCCGACCGCGCCCCCGACAAGCGCACCCGCGCCATCGACCGCCTGCTCGCCGACGAGCGCTGGGCCGATCACTGGGTGAGTTACTGGCAGGACGTGCTCGGAGAAAATCCGAACGTCGTGAAGCCGACGCTCAATAACACCGGGCCGTTCCGCTTCTACCTCCACGAGGCGCTGCGCGACGGCAAGCCGATGGACCGGCTCGTGACCGAGCTGATTTTGCTGCGCGGCAGCGAGCGCGAGGGCGGCAGCGCGGGCTTCGGACTCGCGGCCGACAACGACGCGCCGTTCGCCGCGAAGGGCCACATCGTCGCCGGCGCGTTTCTCGGCATCGAGCTGCAGTGCGCGCGCTGCCACGACTCGCCTTACCACAGCACGAAGCAAAAGGATCTCTACTCGCTCGCCGCGTTGTTCGAGCGCAAGACCGTCACGGTGCCCGCGTCGAGCACGGTGCCCGCGGCGTTTTTCGAGAAGAAGGCGCGCGAGTCGCTCATCAAAGTCACGCTGCAACCGAAGGAGTCCATCGCGCCCGTGTGGCCGTTCGCGTCGATCACCGGCGCGGCGGACGATGCGTCGCTCGACGCGCTCATGATGAATCCGAAGGACACGCGCGAGCGCCTCGCCGCACTCGTCACCGCGCCGCAAAACACCCGCTTCG
>JBEANZ010000797.1:0-2826 GCA_041165185.1 Verrucomicrobiota bacterium
AAGCAGCGGTCGCCGTCGCAGTATTTTTTCGAGCAGCCGGAGGAGTCGGCGCTGACGTTTTCCCACACCTCGTCGGCGGGGCGCGGTTGGATTTCATGGCGCAGGCCGGTCGCGGTCGTGCGCGCCCATTCGGCGATGCGGAGGAGTTCGCTTTGCTCCGGGCCGGTGAACAACTGCTGCTTTTCCTGCAACGCCCCGGCGAGGCGCGTCGTGCAGAGGTAGTTCGATTTGCCAACGAGCACGGCGCTCTTGAACTCGGCGTAACGCGCGAGGGCGGGCGTGGACTTGAAGAGCCGCCGGCACAGCGGCAGGTCGCTCGTCTCGAGCTGTTCTTGGAGCGAAATCGTATGCGTCGAGACGACGAGCTGGCGCGACTGGTCGACGGCGTGGATGATGCCGGGCGCGAGGTAGGCGAGGGACTTGCCGACGCCGGTGCCGGCCTCGAACAGCAACGGCGCATCATCGCGCATCGCGGCGGCGACGGCGCGGGCCATCTGTTCCTGTTGCGGGCGGTGCTCGAGCTGTAAGGCGTCGTGCAACCAGCCGCCGTCGGCGAAAATCTTGGCGGCAAGGGCGGGCGCGTGGGCGGGGGGCGGCGGCGCGGTGCCGGTTTCGTCGCGAAGGCCGATCATGGGTGTGTGCGGGCCACGAAGGGGCGCGGGTCCGCGACGCGCAACGGAATTTGCCGCGAGCCGATCACGGAATGTCGTGCACGAACCGGAGCCTGTCGCCGGACTCGATATGGCAGGCGCGGCGGCGGGTCGCGCGGGCACGGTCCGGGGAAGGAGCGGCGGGCGGAAATATTGCAGAAATCATTCGTAACTTCCGGGGGAATCGGTTTCGTCCTCCGCACCATGAAAACTCCCCGGTTTCCCCTCGTGGCGGTGTCTGTTTTTCCCTTGTTGGTCGCTGGCTGCACGTTTCCGTCGCGCGGGACGACGTATGATCGGCACGCGGCCGGGCGCGCGATGACGGTCGAGACCGGGGATATTGTCTCGGTGCGCGAAGTCACCGTAAGCGGCCGCACGACCGTCATCGGCGTCGGCGGCGGCGCCGTGATGGGTGGCGCGGTGGCGTCAGGCATTGGGTCGGGCGTCGGCGGCGCGGTCGCGCGCGCGGCGGGCGCCGTGGGCGGCGCGATCCTCGGCGAGGCGACGGAGGAGGCCGCGACGCGCAAACGCGCGCAGGAAATCACGATCAAGATGAGCAACGGCCACACGATGGCCGTGGTCCAGGAAGTGGGGAAGGACGGGGAGTTTGTCGCCGGCGAGCATGTCCAAATCTACGAAGGCAGCGCCGGCACGACGGTGCGGCGGCTGTTTTGAGCCGATGGCGCCGGGACGAAAATATTTCGCGGCCGGGCTGATGTGGGCGGCGCTGGTCGCGGCCGGCTGCCAGGGCGGTCTGGCTGTCGGCCAACGGGCGCCGTTGCCCTCTGCGCCCCCCGGGGAAATCGTGCGCGAGGAGAGCGGCGAAATCGTCACGGTGAACGACACGATGCTGGACCTCCGCACCGGTCAGGCGTCCGCCGGACGCATGGCTCCCTATGTGCCGATCGGGCCCGTGGCGGTGGCGATTCCGGTGACGATTGGCGGCGAGTCGCGGCGGGATGTGCCGGGTGAGGAACTCACGGTGCGACTTCTGGGTGGCCGGTTGATCGTGATCGTGCAGGAGCGGGCCAGCCCGGCTTTCGGCAAAGGCGAGCGCGTGCGGGTGCTTTACGAGAAAGAAAACCCCATCTCCGGTCAGGCGCGGATCCGCGTCGAGCGGGAGACCCAATAGCGGCCGCGGGTGGGGGTGCGGCGGTGCCGCAGGACAGACGCGACGACGCGAGCGGTTCGCCCACGCTCAATCCCCGATCCACACGAGGTCGCCGGCGCGGACTTCCTCGTAGAGCTCGACGATATCGAGGTTGCGCAGGAGCACGCAGCCGGCGCTCAGCGGCTCGCCGAGCCGAGCCTCGTGATTCGTGCCGTGGAGATAGATGTAGCGCTCGTAGGTGTCGACGTCGCCGCCGCGGTTCACGCCCGGTTCGAGTCCGCGCAGCCAGAGAATGCGGCTGGTGATGAGATTGTAGTTCGCGTTTTCCGGATCGGAGTCGGCGACCTCGGAGAAGTGGCGGCCGGTCGCGACGCGCGACTTGAACACGACGCCCGGCGGCTGGCCGGCGCCGATGCGCTCGGCGATTTCGTGCAGGCCGCGCGGGGTGCCGAGGGAGTTTTTGACGTTCGACGGCGGGCGGCGCGAGGTGGAGGCCGCGTAGCTTTTCACGAGCACACCAGCGCGGAAGAATTGCAGCGTGGCTGTGCCGATGCGCACGACGAGCAGCCGTGCTCCGGGCTTGATGCCCAGGCGCGCGCAGGTTTTGTTGACCGACTCCCAAGGAAACTCACCCGTGAAAAACGCATCCATCAATGTCGGTATCGTCGGCGCCACCGGGGCCGTCGGTCAAGAGCTGCTCCAGTTGTTGCACGCGCGCAATTTCCCCATGGCCTCGCTGCGGCTTTTCGCCTCGGCGCGTTCGGCGGGCAAGTTCATCGAACACGCGGGTAGGAAATACACGGTGGAGGAGGCGAAGCTGGGCGCGTTTGCCGGCGTGGATGTCGCGTTCTTCGCGGCCGGCGGCAAGGCCACGCGCGAACTCGCGCCCGACGCCGTGAAGTCCGGCTGCCTCGTCATCGACAAGAGCTCGCATTACCGCATGGACCCGGATGTGCCGCTCGTCATCCCCGAGATCAATCCCGAGGGGCTGCGCGAGCACAAGGGTATCATCGCCAACCCGAATTGCTCCACCGCCGTCACGCTCATGGCGCTGTGGCCGTTGCA
>JBEANZ010000798.1:0-4565 GCA_041165185.1 Verrucomicrobiota bacterium
TGTTGAGCGTGCCGCCGGTGACGGCGAAGGTCGCCGGCTCGATGAGGGTGGGCTGGGCCTTGCCCTGGTTGTTGAGGAGGATGACGCCGGCGGCGTTGCGCAGGGGGACGATGTTGCCGGCGGAGTCGCGCAGGAAGTTGCGCGTGGGGTCGGTGAGCGGGCCTTCGCCGCGGACGTTGGTCTGCTCGCCGCGCAGGCCGCCGACGAACTGGAGCCGGCGGTTGAAGAACGCGGCGTCGAGGCGGAGGTAGGCCGAGGAGATCGTTTCGCGGGCAAATTTCGAGAGGCCGACGGCGTTGCGGTAGATGGAGTTTTGGTTGGCGTCGGCGAAGTTGCGCGCCGTCAGCGGATCGCTGGCGGTAGCGGTGTAGGGCTGGAAATATTCGGGGTTGGTTTTGTAGAGGTCGTAGAACTTGTTGTTGTCGATCCACTGGATTTTCGGGAAACCGTAGGAGCCGACGCGCTGGGAAAACGGCACGTCGAGCACCCGGCCGGCGGCGTCATCGCCCGTGACGGGGGTGGTGGTGGCGGCCTTGTCGGCACCGTAAAAATTGTAGGGCACGGTCTGGCCGCGGAGGTCGCGGGAGAGGCTCTTCACCTCGCCGCCGAATTTCACGGAGACGGGGATTTCGCGGAGCCTGAAGTCGCGGCGGAGACTGCCGTTGATGCTGCGCTTGTCGTCGTAGGACTCGCGGGGGTGGTCGTCGGCGTTGGCGAGGGCGTAGTTGTTGAGGTCGTAGGGATCGATGGGTGCGCCCGCGCCGTCGGTGACGGTGATTTTGTTGGGGCGGAGGTAGAAAATGTCGTCGAAGGAAACGACGACGCCGGTGCGGCGCGCCTGCGAATTCCCGAACCAGCCTTTATCGACGTCGCGGATGTGGAGGCCGGCGCCCGAGTAGCCGGCGCCGACGTCGGCTTTCCAGAGCGGGCCGTTGTGGCGCCAGACGAGCGAGGTCGCGTCGGTCGTGCCATACCAGTCCTGCGCCGCGCCCTGCACGCGGATCTCGCCGAAGCCGACCGTGGGATTGGCGGCGAGCGCGGGCGCGCCGCGCGTGTAAGTGGGACCCCAGTCGCCGGGAAGCACGCGGTTGACGAAGAACGAGAGGGTGCGGTTGTTGTGCTTCACACCGATGAAGGTGTATTGGAACGAGGCCGAGAGCGTGTCGTTCGGCGTGGCCTTGAAATCCGCGGTGAACGCCATCGAGGCGGTGCGGTTGTCGCGCGTGCTGTCGCGCACGACGAAGTCGCTGAGGTAGGGTTTGTCGGGCGTCGTGAACGGCAGGCCGTTCGTGGCGGCGGCGCCGACGTTGGTGGCCTGGCCGTTGCCGCGCCAGGTGCTCGTGACGATGTCCTCGTAGGAATACTGGTCGGCGTAGTTGCCGGAGAGGGTGAAGCCAAAGCGCTTGGTCAGCGGGACGACGGCGGAAAAATTGTAGCCGGGCGTGACCTTGCGCATCGGTTCGTCGAGCGGACCGGCGGTCTTGTTAAAATGCCGGTCGCCGTCCTTCATCATCAGGAAGCCGCTGTAACTGTAGCTCGGGCGCGAGCGCTCGAAGGCGGAGCGCGGCACCATGTTGACGGAGCCGGCGAGCGCGGAGCCGGGCGACTCCGGGGTGGGCGAGTGGTGGACCTCGATGCGCGAGATGCTGTTGACGGAAAACTGATCGAGGTTGGTGACGCGCGAGGTGCCGTTGCCCGCGGCGCTCGCGAGATCGAAGCCGCCGACGGTGATGGGGACGTTGGCGGAGGGCACGCCGTTCATCGAGACGGTGCGCGCCTCGCCAGCGCTGTAGTCCATCGTGATGCCGGGGAGAAACTTCATCACCTCGCCCGGCGTGCCGTCGACGACGGTGCCGAACTCGTCGGCGGCGACGACGTTGATCATGTTGCGGGCGAAGCGCTGCTCGTTGATCGCGATGGCGGCGCCGTCCATTTCCTTCGACGTGCCGACGACGAACTCGGCGAGCTTGATCGCTTCGTCGCCGGCGCGGGTTTTCGCGGGCGCGGTCGCCGAGGCGGAGAGGGTAATGTCCTGCGTGGCGGTGAGGCCGGGCGTGACGTTGACCGTGATCGTCTGCGGGAGCAGGCCGGTGAAAAACGCCTTCACGCGCACCGCGCGCGCGGGCACGCCGGTGAAACGGTATTGGCCCGACTCGTCGGTGAACGCCTCGAGCGTCGTGCCCTCGATGGTCAGGTGCGCGCGCGGGAGAAACTCGCCGCGCGCGGCGTCGAACACGCGGCCCTCGATCATGCCGGTGGCGGCGGGGGCGGCAGGAGTGGGGGCTGAGCGTGAGGTGGCGGACGTCGCGGGCGACTGGGCGTGAGCGGGCGCGAGCGCGGTGGCGACGACGGCGACGACGGCGGCGAGGGCGAGCGAACGGACGGAGGCGGCGAGGGTCATGGCGGTGGTGGGTCGGGGATGGGAGCGTCGCGGGGAAAACGCGGCGCGGGGTCGGGGACAACGGCGAACGTGAACGGAAGCGTAAACGTGGAGGGAGGCGAGGCGGGTTGAAAACACTATTCCTGAAGCGAGCCCCCGAAACGTGGAGGGCGCGGAGAACGCGAAGCGCGCGGAGGATCGAGAGGTGGCGACCCGCACGGCCGAACCGACGAGCAACTCACTCCGCGGCAATCTGCGGCCGCCTGAATCTGCGGGAATTCCTGCCTTGGCTCGGGGCCGCGCGGCGCGTTGATGCGCGCGGAGTTGGCGGAAGGGGCGCGAGCGGGCGCGCGGAATTTCGGAGGGGGTTCCCGCAGATTCAGGGGGCCGCAGATTGGGATTCAGAAAAACGGAGCGGAGATTGGCGCGGCGGCTGGCGCGACGCGTGGCCGTGGCGGGGATTCTTGGTTTGGAATCTTCCTACCATTAAGATCTTCCTACCTAAACGGTCCGGAATTTTTGGTAGGAAAATTTTGTTGGCAGGAAGATTTTCCAAGGCCGTCGCGACGCGACTCGGGAAGTTTTTTCCTCGCGGAAACTGGCGGCGCGGAATCGGCGCGGCGCGAAATTTTTCGGCGGGAACGCGAAGTGCGCGAAGGATCGCGGCACGGCCGATCCGGCGAGCGACTCGCTCCGCCGCACTCTGCGGCAATCTGCGGCTGCCTGAATCTGCGGGAATTCCTGCCTTGGCGCGGGGCCGCGCGGCGCGTTGATGCGCGCGGAGTTGGCGGAAGGGGCGCGAGCGGGCGCGCGGAATTTCGGAGGGGTTCCCGCAGATTCAGGGGGCCGCAGATTGGGATTCAGAAAAGCGGAGCGCGGACTGGAGCGGAGCACGGTGACCGTGGGCGCGGCGGAAAAACCCGCGGCGGGACGCCTCGGCCGCGATTCAGCGTTCCGCGATCGTGTTGTCGGCGCCGACTACGGCGGCGCGCATTATGCGGAAAAAAACGTCGGTGTTGTCCATCGTCCCGCTGAAGAGCGCGGCGCCGCGGCCATAGGCGGAGAGCGGGATGTCGGACGCGGTGTGTGCTGAGGTCGCACCGGGGATCTGGCCCGTCACGAGAAAATTTCCGGCCGGGCGGCGTGTGAGCGCCGAGGTGGGATAGGTGTTGAGCGGGGCGGTGTTGTTGAAGGGTTGGCCGGTGTCGCGGAGCGGTTGGGGGTTGCTCTGCCAGTCTTCGTAGCGGTCGGCGTTGGCGGCGTAGCCGATGAGGAGTTTGCGGTCGGGGTTCGTCGTCGCGGGGTAGCCGTCGGGGAGGATGCCGTAAACGGGGAAGCCGGCGTTGTCGGAGGTGCCGACGACGGGATCGCGGAGCTGGGCGACGCCGCCGCCCGACGCCGCGCGCGTCGCGAGGCTCGCCTGCGTGACGCGCGAGGCGCCGATGAGGTTGGCGCCGCCGGTCTCGTGATCGGCGGTGACGATGACGAGGGTGTCGGGGTTCGCGGCGGCGAAGGCTTTCGCACGCGCGACGGCGCGGTCGAACTCGATGACTTCGAGGATCCAGCGGTCGCTGTCCATGTTGTGCGCCTGTTTGTCGATGGAGGCGCCCTCGACCATGAGGACGAAGCCGTTGGGGTTTTTCGCGAGCACGGGGAGCGCGGCGGCGATCATTTCGTCGAGCATGGGCTGGTCGGGGAAGCCGTAGTCGTTGACGACGGCGGGGCGGCCGCGGCGGCCGTCGATTTTGTCGGCGGCGACGTTCATGTTGGAAAACGCGAAGAGGCCGAGGAGCTTGTCCGTGGTCGCGGGGAGGGCGGCGAGCTGGGTGGCGTTGGCGGTGTAGGTGAAGCCGGCGCGCTGGAAATCCGCGAGCAGATCGCGGCCGGGATCGAGGGTGCCGGCGGGGACGCCCCAGGCGGCGGCGAGCTCGGCGGGGAGTTCGTAGTCGGTGGCGGCGGTGCGGCCGGAGCCGGGGGTGGTGTTGGGGAGAAACCACTTGCGGCCGCCGCCGAGGAGGACGGTGAGGTTGGCCTTGGGCACGGCTTCGTGGAGATATTGATCGACGATGCCGGTGCCGAAGCTGCGCTCTTGCGTGTGGACGGCCTGCGCGGCGGGCGTGGCGTCGGAGACGTCGGCGGTGGTGACGATGCCGAGGGATTTGCCGAGGGTGCGCGCGAGGAATTC
>JBEANZ010000799.1:0-3854 GCA_041165185.1 Verrucomicrobiota bacterium
GCGAGGCACACGGGCATGAGGATCAGGACCTGGATGAAATCGCTCGCGAGCACGGCCCAACTGCCGCCGACGAGCGCCATCACGAGCACGACGACGCCCGTGACGATGATGGTCAGCGAGAGATCGATGTGGAAGACGGCGGCGAAAAAGACCGCGAGGGAGTTGAGCCAGATGCCGGCTTGGAGGAGGCCGAAGGGGAGTTGGAGCCAGGTGAAAAACTGCTCGCTCACGCGGCCGAAGCGTTGGCGGATGGCCTCGACGCCCGTGACGACGCGGAGCTGCCGGAAGCGCGGTCCGAAGTGCAGGGCGCTGAGAACGAAACCGAGGGAGTTGCCGAGGTAAATGACCGCAATGGGCCAGCCGTCGGCGTAGGCCTTGCTCGCCGCGCCGGTAAACGTCCACGCGCTGAACTGCACCATGAACGCCGAGCCGCCGACCATCCACCAGAGGGCCTTGCCACCGCCGCGGAAGTAATCGGAGACGTTGGTGACGAAGCGGCGAAACACCCAGCTAATCGCCAGCATGAAGCCGAAGTAGAAAACGAGGACGGCGTAGTCGAACGGAGTCATGGGCGGGGAGAGGGGCGGAGACGAAAGACCAGAGACCAGAGACCAGAGACTAGAGACCAGAGACTAGAGACCGGAGACTAGAGACCGGAGGCGAGAGACCGGAGACGGGGGACGGGAGGCGGTGAGGTCGGCATGGGGATCCGGGCGTTGCTGGATTGGGAGGTCGCTGGTCTTTGGTGATGGCGGGCTGTTTCCAGTGGCTCGATGGGAGTCTGTTCAGAAGCCCCGAAGGGGCGAGAGTCGATAGCCCAGGGCAACGCCCTGGGATGCGGAATGGAAAAATGTCTTCGCCCTGAAGGGGCGACACTCTCGGCGGGTTTCGCCCTTTCAGGGCTTGGATTCTTGGGGTGGAAATTTCCCAGGGCGTTGCCCTGGGCTATCAACTTTTTGCCCCTTCGGGGCTCCCAATTCCGGCCAGTTACACACTGAGGACGCCGGGGAATCTCCATAAGCTTCGGTCTCACTGCCTCTGCTTCGCCGGGCCGGTGGTGTCGCCGATGAAGAGTTGCGCGGGGAGCATGAGGTCGGTGAAGCCGTCGGCGTCGCCGGCGGGGCGTTCGAGGACGAGGCGTGCGGCGGCTTCGCCGAGTTTCTCGGGGTTGGAGCCGGCGGCGGTGAGGCGCGGCGTGCCGTCGGTCGCGATGGGGGAGAGGTCGGCGCTGGCCACGCTCACGTCGGCGGGGACGCGCCAGCCCTCGCGCGCGAGGGCGCGCACGGCACCGGTGGCCATGAGGGTGTTGTAGGCGATGAAGGCGGTGGGGAAATCCTTGCGGCGCGCGAGGGGCAGGAGCGCGTGGATGGCCTCGGCGCCGTCGGCGCGTTCGCCGTCGGCGAGTTTCACCGCGTAGCGCGGGTCGAGCGCGAGGCCGTGGCGGTCGAGCGCAGCGGCGAGCGCGGAGAGGCGGGCCTCGTGCCGGCCGAGGCCGACGTTGCCGCCGAGCCAGCCGAAGCGGCGGTGGCCATGCGCGTGGAGATGTTGCACAATGGACTCGAGGGCCTGCGGCTCGTTGCCGAGCACGGAGTGGCAGAGGCCGGGGTAGCGCGCGGAGACGGCGACGAGCCGGAGGCCGAAGCGGCGCAACTGATCGAGGAACGGCCGCGCGACCTCGCCGACGAGCACGAGACCGTGAAACGCGTGGCCCGGCGCGAAGACGCGGCGGAGTTTCTGGGCGTCGAGTTGATCCTCGGCGCCGAGAAAAACGGTCGTGAACTCGCGCGCCTCCAGCGCGGTGTGCAGGCCGTGCTGCACGTGGCCGAAATACATCGTGGGCGTGTTGAGGCGCAGCGGCGCGCGTAGGATGATGCCGACCTGGCGCGGCGGCGCGGCGGGCGCGGCGCCGAGGTGCATGCCCTTCGGGTGGTAGCCGCGCTTGGTGGCGTGGGCCCAGATGCGCTCGTAGGTTTCGGGGGCGATGCCGGCCTTGCGGCCGTTGAGCACGAGCGAGACGAGGGCCTGCGAGATGCCGAGCTCCTTCGCGAGCAGGGTCTGGGAAACTTTGCGCGGGCGGGGCACGGCGGGAGAGTTAATAATTACAAACGACGGGCAACGATTTATTAAATGGGGGTCCTCGCCGTTCTCGGTGGGATGAGCGGCAGGGATTGGGAGCCCCAACGGGGCGGCAAGAAGATAGCCCAGGGCAACGCCCTGGGAAATGGATCGGAGAGGATTGAAGCCCTGAAAGGGCGACACTCCCCCCGCTTGGGTGCCGCCCCTTCAGGGCTCCGTTTCTTTTTCCAGCCCAAACCCAGGGCGTTGCCCTGGGCTTTCGACTTTCGCCCCTTTGGGGCTGCCGATCACGCCCGCAAGCGGGCTCCTACCTCGGGCCGCGGCGCCGCTCAGCGGTAGAGCCAGTATTTCCGGCTCTGCTCCTGGTAGATTTTCGCCTGCTCGCGCCACGTGCGCTGCCACGCCTCGATGTCGACGTTTTTGCCCTTGGCGACGAGGTCGTTGAAGAACGCCGTCGAGCCCATCAGGTGGAGAAACAAGCTGCGTTGCGCGGGCGTCGCGGTCGCGAACGGGTTTTTCGGCTCCACGCGACACGCGAGTTTCATCAGCCAGAAATTCAGCTCGGTCGGCCGCCACGCGTCGTAGTCGGCGATTTCGAGGTAGAGCCCGGTGCCGGGCTGGCCGGTGCGCGCATTGGGCACGCTGATGCGGCTGATGCGCACGCCCGCGAGCGGGAGCGCGCGCAACTCCTTCTCGAGCGCATCCGCCTTCAGCAGCGTGTGCGAGATGCCGCGAAACGCGTGCTCCTTGCCGACGCCGCTCTTGAAGCCGCCGAGTTCGCACCCGAGCCCCGTCATCGGATAACCCTTCACCGCTTCGAAATCTTTGATGAGCGGCGAGGTCGCGATCCACGCGAGGCCCGTCTCGGACCAACGCATCGCGCGCGACCAGCCGCGCATCGGCACGATGGTGAGCCGGCCTTTCGCGCGTGCGGCGTCGGGGAGCGCATACGGGCCCGCCGCTTCGGGCGCTTCCTTCGTCATCTTCGCGAGCTCGCCCATCGTGAGCCCATGCACGTAGGGCACGCGAAACGCGCCGACGTAGCCCATGTTCGCCGCGTCCATCAGCGGGCCGTCGGCCTTGAGCCCGCCGAGCGGATTCGGCCGGTCGAGCACGATGCACTCGACGCCGTTTTCGAAGCACGCGATGAGCGCGAGCTTCATCGCGCTGATAAACGTGTAGCTGCGCGTGCCGATGTCCTGCAGGTCGATCACGAGGGCATCGAGGTCCTTGAGCTGGGCCTTGGTCGGCTTGCGCGTCTTGCCGTCGTAGAGCGAACGCACCGGCAAACTCGTGCGCGTGTCGACGTAGTCGTTGTAATTTTTTCCGGCGGAAAACTCGCCGTTGATCCCGTGCTCGACGGCGAAGAGCGCGACGAGCTTCACGCCGGGCGCGCGGCGCAGGACGTCGCCCGTGCGCTCGCCGCGGCGATTCACGCCGGCGGGATGCGTGAGCAGGCCGAGGCGCTTGCCCCTCACGGCGGCGAAGCCGTCGGCCTCGAGCACGTCGATGCCGAGCAGGACGGGGCCGGATTTCTCCGGCGGCGTGGCAACCGGCGCGGCAAACGCGGGCGGCGGCGTGAACAACGGCGGCGCCGGCTTGGCCGCGGTCGGCTTCGCCGCGCTGCAACCCGCGAGCCCAATCAGCGGGACGAGCAGTGGCGCGAGAAATTTTCCGAGCAATCGGCGGAGCGGCGGTAACACGGCTGCGAGACATGGCCGCGCGCTCCGGGCCGGTCACGACCAAAAGGCGCGGGGTTGTTCACCGCGCACGCGACC
>JBEANZ010000800.1:0-18523 GCA_041165185.1 Verrucomicrobiota bacterium
TTTCCGGCTTCGTGATCGACGGCACGTCGTCCAAGACCGTGCTCGTTCGCGCCGTCGGTCCGACGCTCGGCGCCTTCGGCGTCACCAACGCCCTCGCCGATCCGCAAGTCGCCCTCTACGGCACGGCGTCCGCGACCACGCCGATCGCGTCGAACGATAACTGGGGCGGCGAGGCGAACGTCGCCGCCGCGTCGACCGCGTCCGGCGCCTTCGCGCTCGCCAACGCCACCAGCAAAGACGCCGCCCTTCTGGTTACGCTCGCGCCGGGCACCTACACGGTGCGCGTCAGCGGCGTCGGTGGCGCCACCGGCACGGCCCTCCTCGAAATCTACGAGGTGCCGTGACGAATTTCGCGACCGGCTGCGCGGCCTGTGACCGCCGCGGCCGGTCGCGATTCCTCTCGGAAATTTACCTCCCTCACTACCCGCCAAGAACTCCTTTCCTCTCGTGAAACGAACGACGAGGGCCCAACCAACCGCCCCTTTCCTGTGAACCCTCCCTCCACCCAGTCCCCGCACTCCCCGACGCGCATCGCCTGCCGCCAGACGCTGATTTCCTTGGCGTTGGCGGCGGCCGTTGCGGCCCAGACACCCACTCCGTCCACGACCACCACCACGCTGGAACCGTTCGAGGTCACCGGTTCGCGCGTGAAGCGCCTCGACTATGAGATGCCCTCGCCGGTGGTCACGTATTCCGCCGCCGACATCGAAGCCACGGGCTACGTCACGATGGGCGAGTTCATCCAGAATCTCCCGTTCAATTTCGAAAACGAAAACTCCGAACTCGTCCCCACGGGCTCGTTCATGCCGGGCGCCGTCACCGCCAACGCGCGCGGCCTCGGCTCCAACCGCCTGCTCACCCTCATCGACGGCCGGCGCGTGGTGCCGTTCTCGATGCCCTACGTGACGCAGTCGCTCTTCAACTTCAACAGCATCCCGTTCGCCGCGGTCGAGCGCGTGGAGTATCTCAAGGACGGCGCCTCCGCCCTCTACGGCTCCGACGCGATTACCGGCGTGATGAACATCATCCTGAAGAAAAACTTCTCAGGCGCCGCGCTCGAGCTGTTCGCCAGCAACCCGCTCCACGGCGGCGATGCGCAGACGCGCCGCGCCACGCTCTTCGTGGGTGGGGCCAAAAACGGCTGGGACGCCATGCTCGGCCTCACGCATCAGGAGCGGCACGCGAGTTTTCTGCCGGACTTCGGCGTGAAATCCACCGACTACCGTTATCTCGGCGTGAAGGGGAGGGATCTTCGCAGCCTCCGGATGCCGCCCGCCCAGCTCAATCTGACCGTTGCGCAGGCTCGCGCGGCAGGCCTCGGCACCGCCGGCGGCTTCTATGTCGTCAAAGGCGGTGCGCCCACCGCCACGCCCACGAAGGAGATGTTCATCTACGCCGGCACCAGCACCGCGAGCTTCCCCGACGCAAACCACTTCGACCAACTCAGCGACATCCAGATCAACCCCGCGAGCGAGAGCAACAGCCTCTTCGGCACCGTGGGCCGGCGGCTCTCGCCCACCGTCACCGCCTTCGGCCAGTTCACCTTCAACCGCAGCGCGACCTACAACGAGGATGTGCCGTGGACGATCTACTCGACTGGGCTGCCCTTGGGGCTCGCCGTGAACAATCCCTACAACCCGCTCGGCATCGCGCTCCCGAACGGAAGCTTCCCGTTTTCCACCGGCAGCTTTCGCACCCGGAACAAGACCACGTCTCAAGCGATCACCGCGCTCGCGGGACTGCGCGGCACGGTGCGCGGCGTCTGGGACTGGCAGGCCTCCGCCGGCTACAGCGTCGACCACACGGTTTACGCCGCCGACATGGCGATTCTGGAAGAGCTCACGGCCAGCGGCGCCAGCACCGACCGCGCCACCGCCTACAATCCCTTCGACGACAACCGCGCCCTCATGGAGCGCCTCTTCCGCCACCGCATCAACGTGACCAACAATCTCGCCGACGCGATCGGCGGGACCGTGGGCATCTCCGGCAAGCCGTGGCGGCTCCCGCTGCGCGACGCGGGCGAACTCGGCGTGGCCGCCGGCTACGAATTCCGCCGCGAATCGCTCGACGTGCGCCCCAACCAAAAAAACTATTTTGCGCCGGTAGGCCCGCAGCAGCCCTATTCCGGACACCGCGAGGTGCACGCGCTCTTCGCCGAACTCGCTGTGCCGCTGCAAAAATGGCTCGCGTTCCAACTCGCCGCGCGCCGCGAGCACTACAGCGATTTCGGCGCGACCACGCGACCGAAGGCCGGCGTCTCCGTCCGCCTGCCCGCGACGCGCCTCGTCCACGTCATGCTGCGCGGCTCCTACTCGGAGTCGTTCAAAGCCCCGGATTTCGGCCAGCTCTACACGCGGGACCTCGGCATCAGCGGCGGCACAGCCCAGCTCGATCCGCTCCGGCCGCAGGACGCGGCGCGCGCGTTCAATTTGCTCCAACGTGGCAATCCCGCGCTCCAGCCCGAAAATGGCCGGGTGCAATACACCGGTGTTGTGTTCGATGTGAAGGCCGTGCGCGGCCTCAGTCTCACCGCCGACTACTTCGACATCCAGATTCGCAACGTCATCCAGCGGCCCGACGTCGCCTACCTGCTCTCGCCCGAGGGCCTGCGCCTTTTCCCGCACGCCATCGTGCGCGACAACAGCACGCAGAATCCCGGGCCGATCTCCTACCTCGACCTCCGCTGGGAGAATTTGGGCTACCAGCTCTACCGCGGCTGGGACTTCGGGCTGCGCTACACCTCGCCGCGCACGCGCTGGGGCGTGTTCAACTTCTCCGCCGACGCCACGCAGGTCGTGAAGAAGGGCTTCGACCTCAAGACCGGCGCCGGCTTCATCAACCAAACCGGCCGGAATATCACCCCGGTCTGGCGCGGCAACCTGAGCACCGGCTGGCGGGGCCGGCATTTCGGCGCGACCGTGGCCGCCAACGTCATCGGCCAGCTCCACAACCGGACAATCAGCGCCGCCGGCTGGGGCGAGAACAACTACATCGTGGTCACGCCCACGCTCACCTACCGCGGCTTCGAGCGCACGAAGCTCACGCTGACGTGCGGCAACGTCTTCGATCACCGTCCCCCCATGAACGGTTTCTATAGCCGCGGCTTCGATTTGAGGATTTACGGCGTGGGCGCGTCCGGCCGCACGCTCTCGCTCAACGTGCGGCGAGATTTCTAGCGATCTCTGGCGCGAAGCCCTCGTTGGAAAAAACCGCTTCGCTGTCGTTTTCCGTGGATCGACCACCCTGCGGTCGACGGCCCCGGCAACTCCCCACCTGATACGGCGAGGGACCTCACAGCTTCAGGAAAATCCGCCGTCGCCACAGCCACCACAGCAGCAGCCACATCACGGCCAGCGCGGCCGCGCCCTCCAGCAACGGGCGAGACGGCGCGCCGAGGACCAGGAAGGGCTGGGCGCCCAGATGCGTCACGAGGCTCTTCTGGATGAATCCCTCGAACAGGTGCGCGATGAGATACGCCGCGATGGAGTTCGCGCCGACGACCACCAACCCGAACGCCCACCCGCGCCGCCCCCACGCATCGATCACGAAATAGAAGAGCCCCAGCAGCAGCAGGCACCAACCGCCACTGTAGAGCACCCACGCCGGCGTCCAGATGCGCTTCACCACCGGGCACACGCCGAGCCACCCGAGCGCCGCGCCCGCCGCGAGCGCGATCGCGCCGGCGGTCGCGAGCCAGCGGATTTTTTCCGCCGCCGAAGTTTCCCGCCGCAACACCCCGCCCGCGATCAGCCCGAGGATCATCGTGCCGAGCGTCGGGACAAAACTGAGCGTCGCGTAGCCGCCGCCGTTGAAGAGAAACGCCTTCTCGCGCGGGAAAAGATTCAGCCACCACGTGTCGAACGCCCACGCGAGGTTCGCGTTTTTCTGCCAGTGCGCCGCGAAGCCGCCGAGGCCGTTCTCCGCGAGCCAGTCCGCCTTCATGCCCACGGCCGCGAAATCAAATCCCGCCGCCGGCAGCGGCCACGCCGCAAACGCCGCCCCGTAGCCTGCGACCACCGCCGCGAACGCGATCCATTGCGCGCGCACCGAGCACCAGCCGACCGCGTAGAGGAAAAAGTAGCCGAGCCCGATCTGCGAAAGCGTGTCCTCGAAGGTCCAGTTGGTGGCGTTGCGCGCCGTCGAGCGCAGGAACACCCCGAGCAACACCAACGCGAGCGCGCGCCCCGCCGCGTGCAGTGTGAGCCACCCGCGCGAATCGCCGCGCGCCGTGCGCGCCGCGATCGAAAACGGCAGCGCCACGCCGACGAGAAACGAAAACGACGGCTGAATCAGGTCGTGCAACGAGCACCCGATCCACTCGACGTGCTTCTGCTGCGACGCGAAAAACTCCCACGCTCCGCTCTCTGGCACGGCCGCCGCCACGCGTTTCAGTTTCAGCACCTCGCCCATCATGAGCAGCATGACGAAGCCGCGATACGCATCGATCGAGGCGAGCCGAGTCGCGGGCGGGGACGCCGCCGGCGCGGTGGGCGCCGGGGCGGGCGCGGGCGTGGGGTTCATGGGAGGGATTCGTCGCCGCGAACGTGAGCGAGTCGAGCGCCGATTCGGCCGGCCCGAGAAACCCAGGCACGCGGTTCATCGCAATTTCCGGTAGGTAGCGGTCAAGGTTTGGGAGCCCCAAAGGGGCGAAAAGTCGAAAGCCCAGGGCAACGCCCTGGGGAATTTCCGCCAGACGAACACAAGCCCTGAAGGGGCGAAACCGGACGGGGGTGTCGCCCCTTCAGGGCGAGAACATTTTCCAATCCGAATCCCAGGGCGTTGCCCCACTGCCATTGAATGAGCGGAGAATTCCCGCCGCCGCGATGCCTTGCACGCCGGAGGCGTGCCAGAAAGTAGCCGGGGGTTGAGGAACGAAACCTCCGGTTAGCATGGTTTTTCCGATGCACCCCGGAGCGGGTGCCAGAAACTCTGGTAGGCGGACCCTTCTGGCATCCCTTCAGGATGCTCGATCAAAAACAAGGGGACCGGGGGTGTCGCCGCAACGGCTCAACCCCCGGCTACTTTCTGGCACACCTCCGGTGTGCAAACCGTCCCAGCCGCCAGAACCGGCGCGACCGAAATCCTTAGTTCAATGGCAGTGGGGCGTTGCCCTGGGCTATCGACTTTCGCCCCTTCGGGGCGTCCGAGCAGGCGGCTTTCGATCCACTGGAAACAGGAAAAACTCAGCCGTGCGAGCGCCCGCGGTTTTTCGGTCAACGCCCGCCGAGATTCCGCCCCGCCGCGCGTGGCGGTCCTCGACCGGGGAAGCGTGGCAGTTCCCCGAGGGTTGCGGCCGTGCTACGGCGAACTACGTCACGCGCCGCCGAGCGCGGCCTGCACCTGCGCGGCGACGGCCGGCCAATGCGCGTCGGGGATCAACGGGCCGAGGTGGCGCACCGTTTCCGCGCCGGTGATCGCGGCGACGCGGCCGCACACGGGCAGCGGGCGACCGCGCAGATACGCCGAGAGAAATCCGGCGGCAAAGGCGTCACCCGCGCCGTTGCTGTCGATGGCGTCGGTCAGCTTCACGGGCTCGACGCGGTGCAGCTCGGTGCCGCGCGCGATCCAGGCGCCGTCCTTGCCGAGTTTCACGACGGCGGTGCAGCCGTGGGCGGCGATTTTTTTTGCGAGCGTGTCGTAGCTCGCGGTGGCGTCGTCGGGATAGAGCGCGCGGACTTCGTCCTCGTTGCCAAACACGACCTCGAGGCCGGCGGCGAGTTGGGCGAGGAGCCAGTCGCGCGATTCGCGCACGACCTCGAACGACGCGAGGTCGAGGCTGATCGTGCAGCCGGCGGCGCGGGCGCAGCGGAGGATGGCGTCGGCGAGCGCGCGGTTGAACACCACGTAGCCCTCGATGTGGACGTGGCGCGCGCCGGCGAAGTCCGCGGGGCGCACTTCGTCAGGGGAGAACGACATCACGGCGCCGAGCAGCGTGCGCATCGTGCGCTGCGCGTCGGGCGTGGTGAGGATGAGGCAGCGGGCGTTGGGGAGCGGGCTGGTCTTGAACCGATCCGTCGCGACGCCGGCACCGGCGAAGCGCGCGCGGTAGGCGGCCGCCATGGCGTCGCCGCCCAGCTTGCCGACGAACGCGGTGCGCAGGCCGAGGCGCGTGGCGTTGAAGGTGGTATTGGCTGCTGAGCCGCCGGTGGTTTGCGCGGGCGGCGCGGGGAGTTGCGCGACGAGCGCGGCGATCTCGTCGGCTTCGACGATGACCATGCCGCCTTTTTCGCCGCGCACGTGCGCGAGGAAACTTTCCGGCACCTGCGCCACCAGATCCATGATCGGGGCGCCGACGCCGATGAGGTCGAAGGAGGGGGTGGAGTCGGACATGGGGGCGCGTCAGCCGCTGACGGAGATATTGGTGGCGAGCAGCGGTTCGTCATCGATCTCGATCAGGATCGAATAGTCGCCGGGGGCGGGGAAGGAGAGGCCGCGGATTTCGTTGATGAGGTTGATGCGGTGCAGGGGGCTCTGCGACTCGAAGGGGCGCTCGAGGAGTTTCTGCGGCTGCGTGGCGTCGAGGCCCATCGAGATGCGCAGCGAGTGCTTGCCGGGCGAGCAGTCGGTGATGGTGAGAAACCACACCATGAACGGGTGCGTGACGGGAAACTGGCGCGCCTGGATGTTGGAAAAAATCCCGAGGATCGTGTGTTTGCCGGAGCCTGGATCGATGTGGACGCCGTCGCAGGTGAGCCAGGCGAGGAGCTGAGGTTTGGATTGCACGGCGCGGAGCAGGGCGGCGGGCGCGGGGCGGCGCAATGCATTTTGCGCGCGCGGCTTTTTTCCTTGGAGCGCGGGCGGGCGCGGGGATTGTCGGCCGATGTTCGCGGCGATCACGACGAAGACGTTTACGTTCACCCAGTCCTTCGACGGCTGGCCGGACTGGGCGGTGATCGCGCTCGCGACCGTGGTGCTGGCCCTCGCGATCTGGATCGCGATCAAGCTGATGAAGTGGGCGCTGTGGATCCTGTTTTTCGTGGTGCTGCTCGGCGGGTTCGGGTGGGCGCTGTGGTCGTTGGTGGGCTGAAATCGCGGGCGCGCCGCGTCCGCGAAAACAAATCCGAACTTTTCCTTGCGCGAGTCGCGCACGGGTCGTCAGCCTGCGCTCCCGTGAAATACATTTTCGTCACGGGCGGCGTGGTCTCATCCCTCGGCAAGGGCCTCACGGCGGCGGCGCTGGGGGCGTTGTTGGAGGCGCGCGGGCTGCGCGTGCGCATCCAGAAGTTCGACCCCTACCTCAACGTCGATCCGGGCACGATGAATCCCTACGAGCACGGCGAGGTTTACGTGCTCGAGGACGGCGCCGAGACGGATCTCGATCTCGGGCACTACGAGCGGTTCACGAGCGGGAAGCTCTCCAAGATCAACAGCCTCTCGTCCGGCCAGATTTATGAAAGCGTGATTCGCAAGGAGCGCGCGGGGGTGTTTCTCGGCACGACCGTGCAGGTGATCCCGCACGTGACCAACGAGATCAAGGAGCGCATCCACGCGGGCGGAAAGGGCGTCGACATCCTCATCACCGAAATTGGCGGCACGACGGGCGACATCGAGGGGCTGCCGTTTCTGGAGGCGATGCGGCAATTCGCCCTCGAGGTCGGGCCGATGGACGTGATGTTCATCCACGTCACGCTCGTGCCGTTCGTCGCCGCGGCCGGCGAGCTGAAGACGAAGCCCACGCAGCAGTCCGTCGCGAAGCTCCGCGAAATCGGCATCCAGCCGGACATGATCGTCTGCCGCGCGGAGAAACCGCTCGACGAGGATCTGCGCCGCAAGCTGTCCATGTTTTGCAACGTCCCCGCGTCCGCCGTCATCGAGGCGCGCGACGTGCCGCACTCGATCTACGAGCTGCCGCTCGCGTTGCAGGAGCAGGGCATGGATCAAATCGTGCTCGACGCGCTCGGGCTGACCAACCGCGCCCCGCGAAAAAACATCTGGAAGGAAATCGTGCGCCGCATCCGCGCGCCGAAGCACGAGGTGACCATCGGCGTCGTCGGCAAATACATCGAGCTGCAGGACGCCTACAAATCCGTCTACGAAGCCATCGCGCACGCGGGCATCGCCAACTACTGCAAGGTCAACATCGAGCGCATCGACGCCGAGGAGGTGGAGAAACCGGGTGGCGTCGCGAAATTGCGCGGCCTCGACGGCATCCTCGTGCCGGGCGGTTTCGGCGACCGCGGCATCGAGGGAAAAATCGCGGCGGCGAAATACGCCCGCGTGCACCGCGTGCCCTACTACGGCCTCTGTCTCGGCCTGCAAATCGCGGTGATCGAGTTTGCGCGCAACGTTGCAAAACTGAAGGGCGCCAACTCGGCGGAGTTCGACCGCGTCGCGCAACACCCGGTGATCCACCTGATGGAGGAGCAGAAAAACGTGACCGACAAGGGCGGCACGATGCGGCTCGGGAGCTTCGACTGCGCGCTCAAGCCCGGCTCGCTCGCCGCGCGCGCCTACCGCGCGAAGCGCGTGCGCGAACGCCACCGGCACCGTTTCGAGGTCAACAACGCCTACCTCCCGCAGCTCGCCCGCGCCGGCCTGATCGTGAGCGGGGTGAACCCGCAGCGGAACCTCGTCGAGATCATGGAGCTGAAGGGCCACCCGTGGTTCCTCGGCACCCAGGCGCACCCGGAATTCCAGTCGAAGCCGAACCAGGCGCACCCGCTCTTCGCGGCGTTCATCGCGGCGGCGATCCAGCGGCACGAGGCCTGAACCCGCACCGTGCTCTTCGATCCGACAAAACTCCTCCTCATCGCCGGGCCATGTTCGCTGGAGAACGAGCGCGTGTGCCGCGCCGTCGCCGAGGCGCTCGTGTTTCTCCGGCGCACGCAGCCCGCGCTGAACATCGTGTTCAAGGGCTCGTTCGACAAAGCCAACCGCACCTCCGCCGCCGGCGCGCGCGGCACGGGCCTGACCGCCGGACTGCGGCTGCTCGCGATGGTGAAAAAGGACTACGGGTTTCCCGTGCTCACCGACATCCACGAGACCGCGCAAATCCCGGAGGCCTCGACCGTGTGCGACGTGTTGCAGATCCCGGCGTTTCTCTGCCGCCAGACGGACCTGTTGCTCGCCGCCGCCGCCACGGGCCGGATCGTCAACGTGAAGAAAGGCCAGTTTCTCTCCCCACAGGAAATGCAGTTCGTCACCGGCAAACTCCGCGAGGGCCGGGCGAAGGAAATCTGGCAGACGGAACGTGGCACCACCTTCGGCTACCAAAACCTCGTCGTCGACATGCGCTCGTTTGCGATCATGCGCGCGAACGGATTTCCGACGGTGTTCGACGCCACGCACGCCGTGCAACTCCCCGGCGCGGGCGGCGGCAAGAGCGCGGGCCAGCGCGAATTCGTCCCGCCGCTCGCGAAGGCCGCGCTCGCCGCGGGCGCCGACGGCCTGTTTCTCGAAACGCATCCCGACCCCGCGCACGCGATCAGCGACGGGCCGAACATGATCCCGCTCGCGGAATTGCCCGCGCTCGTGGCCGCGTGCCTCGCCGTGTGGACCGCCGTGCGCGTCGGCGAAGGCGCAGAGTCCAGAGACCAGAGCCCAAAGACCAGAGACCAGAAATAGTCCCGGCGGCGCGGGGCGTTTCGCTGTTCCCCGGTCTTTGGTCTCCAGTCTCTGGTCTCCTTTTCGTCCCCTTGACCGCGCCGCGCGCGATCCCACACTCGCGGCCCACTCCACTTTCTCGATGCCCACCTTTCTCATCGACGTGCCCGTGCCCTCCATGGGCGCCACCGTCAACGAACTCACCGTCATCGCGCTGAAAACCAAACCCGGCGACCGCGTGGCGAAGGGCCAGAAAATCGCCGAGCTCGAGAGCGACAAATCCGTGTTCGACTACGAGGCGCCCGCCGACGGCGTCGTGATCGCGTTGCCGGTGAAGCCGGGCGACGTGTTGCAAACCGGGGTGTTGTTCCTGCGCCTCGAAACCGACGACGCCTCGCTCCGCCACCTCGAAACCAAGAGCGCCGATCTTGCCGCCGCTCCCGTCGCCGCCGCGGCCAAGCCCGCCACCGCGCTCGTGTGGACGCCCCGCGCCGCGAAACTCGTTCAGGAAGCCGGCCTCGATCCCGCGACGATCACTTCCATCGCGGCGACGGGCCCGGGCGGCCGCGTGTCGGGTGACGACGTGGTCGCCTATCTCGCCGCGCGCAAAGCCGGAGCTTGAGTCCGGTCGGGGGCGCGCCTTTTCTCGCGCGAACTTTGAGCACGCACGACACCGTCCGCATCGCCGGCGTGGGGCACGCCGCCCCCGCCACCATCCGCGCGAACAGCGAAATTCTGAAGGCGTTTCCCCACCGGACGGAGGACGAGATGGTGCGGCTGACCGGCATCAAGGAGCGCCGCCACGCGGGCGAAAACGAGAGCGCCACGGACCTCGCCGCGATCGCCGTGCAGCATGCGCTCGCGCAGGCGGCGATGTCCGCCGAGCAAATCGACGGCGTGATCATGGCCACGATCATCCCGGATCAACCCGTGCCGGCGATGGCGAGCGCGCTCGCGCGGCGGCTCGGCATCCCGCGCGCGCTGGCGTTTGATCTCAACGCGGCGTGCTCCGGCTGGCTCTACGCGCTGGAGGTGGGGCGGTCGTTGATCTTGGCGGGCACGGCGAAAAACCTGATCGTCGTCACGGCCGAGCTGCTCTCGCGCATCACCAATCCGCAGGATCACGAGACGGCGTTTCTCTTCGGCGACGGCGCGGGCGCGGCGATTCTCACGGCGGGCGCGGGCGGCCATCGCCTCCACCGCATGGGCCTGAGCGGCGACGCCGATCAGTTCGACTCGATCCAGCGGCTCGGCGGCGGCGCGGCGATGCCGTGGCCCGCCTCGGAGGGCGGCGACATGGATAATTTCTACCTCCAGATGAACGGCACCTCGGTGTTCAAGCACGCCGTGGTCGGTTTCGCCGAACAGATCGAGCAGACGCTCGCGCGGCAAAACCTCACGCCCGACGACATCGCGTGGATCGTGCCGCACCAGGCCAACGCCCGCATCCTCACCGCCGTGAGCAAGCGCGTCGGCATCCCCTACGACAAATTCGTCGTGACCATCGGCAAATACGGCAACACGAGCGCGGCGAGCGTCTCGATGGCGCTCGGCTGGGCGGCGGAAGAGGGGATTTTTTGCGACGGCGACAAAATTATTTTTTGCAGCGTCGGCGCGGGGCTGACGTTCGCGGGCGGGCTGCTGGTGTGGTGATCGACGCGGGGCCGACGCCCTGCGCAAACCGCGCTCAGCGCAGCACGCTTTCGGCGCCGCGGGCGAGTTCGATGAATTCGCCGCGGTGGCCGCCGGGGTCGTCGGCTACGCCGGCGGCGGCCCACTCGACGACGTGCGCGAGCGTGGCGTCGCCCTTGTGCGGCGAGTCGCGCAGGATCATGCCGAAGCCGGCGACGGCGGCGGCGAACTTGAAGTCCGCGCTCGCATCCACGAAGCGCGCGCGCGAGTCAAAGAGCGGGAAACTCAGCTTCTGTTTCGCGACGAGGCCGGGTTTTTTGTAGCGCACCTTCATTTCGAGCAGCTCGTTGGGGTCGGTCGCGCGGGCGAGGTCGGCGGCGACGGAGCCGGGTGACGCGCCGGAGACGGGGACGATCTCGAAGAGCGCGGTGAGCGCGCGGCCGGCGTCGATTTCGCCGGCCTCAAAGGCGTCGCGGCTGAAGTCGTCTTTTTTCAACGCGCGGTTTTCGTAGCCGATGAGGCGATAGCGCGCGACGGTGGCGGGGTTGAACTCGACCTGGATGTTCACGTCCTTGGCGATGGTGACGGCGGGGCCGTTGATTTCCTCGGCGAGGGATTTCTCGGCCTCGCGGCGGGAGTCGACGTAGGCGTAGTTGCCGCGGCCGGTGTCGGCGAGCAGCTCGAGGAGCGGGTCGCGGTAGAGGCCCATGCCGAAACCGTAGGCGGTGAGGGCGACGCCGGCTTTCGCGCGGGCCTCGATGAAACGCGCGAGCGCGCCCTCGGCGGTGATGGTGACGGCGGAGTTGCCGTCGGTGCAGAGGACGACGCGGTTGGCGCCGCCGGGGAGGAACGCGGCTTGCGCGAGCTCGTAGCCGAGCTGGAGGCCGCGCGCGCGGCTGTTCGAGGCGCCGGGCGCGAGGGCGTCGAGCGCGGCGAGGACGGCGCGGCCGTCGCGCACGGGCGTGGAAGGGAGGAGGACGGCGCCGGCGCCGTTGCACGTGACGAGGGCGACGCGGTCGTCGGGCCGCAGGCGGGTGGCGAGCCACTGGAGCGACTCGCGGATCATGGCGAGTTGGTGGCCGGCCCGGTGGGTGGCGAGGGCGTCGACGACGATGACAAGGCTCGCGGGCGGGCGGGCGGCGGAGGCGACCTCGCGGGCTTTCAAGCCGATGCGCACGAGGCGGTGCGCGGGCGCCCACGGGGCGTCGGCGACCTCCATCGTGGCGGCGAACGGCGCATCACCGCGCGGCGGCGAGTAGTGAAACGGGAAATAGTTCAACAGCTCCTCGATGCGCACGGCGTCGTGGGCGGGGAGGCGTTTCGATTGGAGGAGGCGGCGGATGTTCGGGTAGCTCGCGGTGTCGGCATCGATGGAAAACGTGGAGATCGGGTGATCGGCGGCGGCGAGGAAATCGTTGTCACGGGCGGCGGCGGGCGCGGTGGCGAGCGGCGTGGTGGCGGTGGCGGAGTTGGCCGTGCTCGCGACCGACGCGGTTGGCGGGACGGACGCGACGGTGTTCGCAGGCGGCGGGGCCGACGCGAGCGGGGACGGCGCGGACGGAGACGCGGGTGCGGACGTGACGGTGGGCGCGAAGGAAACGGGCGGGGCGTTGACCGAACCTTGCGCGACGATTGCGGCGGAAATCTCCGGCGAGACGACTTCGCGCAGATCGAGGCGCGCCGGCGGCGGTGCGAAGGCGGCGACGGCGAGCGCGTCGGGCGCGATGGACGGGAGTGGCTCGATGGCGACCATCGAGGCGAGCGCGGCGGAATTCGGCGCGGGCGCGGTGGGTGCAACGGGCGCGGCGGCGGCGGCGTTTTCCGGCACGAGCGCGAGCACGGGCGCGGAGGACGGGCGCGTGGTGGTGGTGGCGGAGGCACTGCCTCCCGCGGTCTGCTCGCGCGTGGCGACTTCGCGTTCGGCGAGTTTGGCGGCGCGTGGCGCGGGCTCGCCCGGCGGGGAGCGCAACGCAATCATCAGCGCAAAGCCGGCTGCGAGCGCGCCGCCCGCGACGAAATAGAAACGCGGAAACTGCAGCAGCGCGCCGAGCGGCCCGCGGCGGTTCTCCTCTGCGGTCGGCGCATCGGAGGCGTGGACGCGCGGGCTCGCCGCCGTGGTTTCGCGTCGGCGTCCGTCCGTCACTGCGGCGACGGCGGGAAATTGCACGGCCTCGCGCGTTTCCTCCGGGAGCGTAAACGGCGGCGGCGTGGGCGCGGGCGGTAGCGCCTCGCCGGCGAGCGCGGCGGCGAGGTGCGCGGACAGGACGCGGATCTCCTCGACGGCGGCACGCGCGGCGGGGTCGGTGGTGAGCGCGGCCTCGACCGCGGCGCGTTCGGCGGGATCGAGTTCGCCGAGCGCGTAGGCGGTGAGGCGCGGGTCGTCGGGCGAGAGTTTCGTGGCGTTCATCGGGCGGGTGGGTCAGCGCGGCTGCGCGGCGAATTCGGCGCGGAGGCGCGCGACGGCGGTGTGGAGGAGGAAGCCCACGTTCGTCACCGAGAGCGCGGTGATGCGGGAGATTTCCTTGTAGCTGAATTCGTTTTGGAACTTGAGGCGCACGACTTCCTGTTGGTTGGGCGGCAAGCGTTCGATGAGGCGCAGGAGCGCGGCGTGCGTCTCGTCGCGCTCGAGCGCGCGACCGGGGCGCGGGTCGGCGGCGGAGACGCGCTCCATTTGGCCGTCGGCGAAGTGCCGCACGCGGCTCTCCTTGCGCAGGACGTCGAGCGAGGCGTGGCGGCAGACGGTGTAGAGCCACTCGACGGTGTGGCCGTTAACGGCGCCCGGGGGCTGGGCCATGAGTTTGACAAACGTGTCCTGCACGACGTCGCGCGCGCGGTCGGGATCGCCGAGGAGGCGGGCGGCGTAACGGGTGAGCGGAGCGCGTTGCTCCGCAAACGTGCGGGCGAGCAAGTCGTCGTCATGAGGCGGTTCCCGATGGTCCGAAGGGGCGGTGGACATGAGGGTTCGCAGAGGGAGACGCGCGAGCGGGTGGTTTCTTAGGACAAAACTCAGCGCCGGCTCACGTAGAGGGCGTCGACGACGTTGCGCACGAACTGCTCGTCCGCCACCCCCTCGGAGGCCTCCGTCGGCGCGGCGGCCACCGCGCGAAAATGCGCCGCCAGCTCCGCAAACAGCCGCACGCGCGCCTCGGCCTCGAGCAGGTCGCGGCGCGCGAGCGCGGACCACGCGGCGCGCGCCTCGCTCGGGGACACCGCGTGCCGCAGGCGCGAGACGGCGGTCGGGTGATCGCGGAGCGAGTTGTATTTGCCGCCCTGTAGCGCCGCGAAATCCGGCTCGGGCTCCGCGGGCTCCCAGATGACGAGCGTGTCCGCCGCGAGATCGCCGAGGCGCTGGGCGCGGGCGCTGAACAGCGCGGCCACGCCGCCCACGAGGTAAAACACGGGCAGCCCATCGACGAAGCGGAGGACGTTGCGCAACACGACCTGGGCAAACGTCAGCCGCAGCCCGCGCGCGTCGACGACGCGCAGGCGCATCACCTTTTTCCCAATCGTCTGGCCGCGCCACAACCACTCCGCCGCCATCCCGTAGCCCTGGGAGAGCAGGAAAAACAAAATCGTCCCGCCCATCCCCGCCGCGTCGCGGTTGATCAGCGACAGCAACGCGATGACGATCGCGATTACCGACCACGCGGCCGAAATCGCGGCGAGATCGATGAGGAAGGCGGCGGCGCGCAGCACCGGGCTCGCGAGCCGGAACGAAAACGCCACGCCCTCCGGCGTGCGCACGCGCACCGTGTGGGTGCGGTCCGCGCTCACGGTCGCGCCTCCGGTTCGCCGCCCCGACCCGCGCGCGCGAAATACCACACCACCGCCGCCAGCTCCACGACGCCGAACGTGATCTTCACCGCGTAGGGGAGGACGGGCTCGTGGTATTGCGAGAAGAACGCCTCGATGATCCCGGCCCATACGAGCATGAGCGCCGCGCCGAGCGCGAGCGTGACGACATCCGGCGCCACCGCGCGCAGCCGCGTCGCGAGCCGCTCGCGGCGGCCGCGCCCGAGCAGCGCGCCCGCGAGCACGAAGCCCGCCTGCCCGCCGATGAGGATCGCCGGGATCTCGACGACGCCGTGCGGCAGCAGCCAGCCGCAGAGAAACGCCGTCTCGCCCGCGCGGATGTAGTCGAGCACGACCGCGCCGAGGATCACGCCGTTGTAGAAAATCAGCACGAGCGTGCCGAGGCCCCACGACATCCCGAGCGCGACCGCGGTGAGCGTCACGCGCGTGTTGTGCGTCATGAGCTGGCCGGAAAACTGCGCCTTGTGATCCGCGAGGCCGGCGCCGCGCTCCTCGCGTTCGCGGGCGACGCGCTCCGTCGGGCTCCCGTGCAAATGGTCGAACGGCATCAACACCTCCTTCGCCTCCGGATCGAAGGCGAGCGCGGCGCCGCCGAAGACCGCGCCGACGAGCGTCAACACGACCGCGAGCCCGAACGCGCGTGCGTGCCGGCGAAACGTCTGCGGCAGCGTGCGCGCGAGCCACGCGCCGGGCCGCAGCCGCCCGCCGCCGCCGCGCGCGCCGTGGATTTCCGCGTGGCCGCGCGCGACGAGATTTTCGAGGTAGCGCCGCGCCTCGGGCTCCGCCGCGTAGCTCGCGAGCCGCGCGAGATCGGCGGCGGCGCGCTGGTAGAGGTGCTCGAGCTCGCGCACTTCCGCGAGCGTGAGGTCGCGCCACGGATCGGCGGCGAGGCCGTCGAGGATCGCGGCGAGGCGCTCCCAGCGCGGGCGCTCGTCGGCGACGAATTTTTCCAAATTGACGATCACAGCGCCTGCCTCCGTTTCACGTCGAGATAGCGCGTCACGAGTTGCGCGGCCATCGCCTCGTCTTCGAGGAGCAGCGTGGTGACGCCGAGCGGTTTCAACTTTTGGCCGAGCGCGCGCGCCTCGGCCCAGCGCGCGTGGCCGGCGAGGCGTTGGTAAACCTCGTCCGCCGTCTCGACCGGGCGGCCGGTGAAGAGCGGCGCGACTTCCGGCGCGCGCAACTGCCCGACGATCACGAGGTGCTGCCGCGCGAGCACGCGCGCGTGCCGCGCAAAATCCTCCGCGAGCACCGGGTCCGTGAGATCGGTGAGGAAAAACAGGAGGGCGCGGCGGCGCAGTTGCGCGCGGACGTGGCGGAAAATTTCCGCGATGTCCGGCGTGGCGTCGCTCGACTTCAGGCCGAGCACGGCCTCGCGGCAGGCGGCGTAGTGGCCCGCGCCGCTGCCGGCGCGCACGAGCACGCGCACGCGATCATCGTAGGCGATGAGGCCGAATTTGTCGCCCTGCCGCTCCGCCGCGAGCAGCAACACTTGCGCGGAGGTGAGGCAGCGTTCGAGCGCGGTTTGCACGACGCCGCCGTGCGTGACGGGCCGCGCGCTGAGCCGCGAGGCGTCGATCACGACGTAGATTTCCTGCGTGCGCTCGGCCTGGAAAACTTTCGTCACGGGCCGACCGCGTTTGGCGGTGGCCTTCCAATGCACCTCGTCGAAGCCGTCGCCGGGCTGGTAGTCGCGGAGTTTCTCGAACTCGCGCCCGCGCCCGAGCGTGCGTTGCACGCGCGAGCCGGGGCGGCCCCGCGCGAGGAAGATCGCGGCCACGCTCTTGCGTTCGGCGAGGAGGTTTGAGTGGACGCGCAGCTCGCAGTCGAGCGCGATGCGCGTGCGCAGGTGCCACAGGCCGAGCGCGGAATCACCTTCGACGCACGCGAGCACGCCCGCGAACCGGCCGCGCTGCCGCGGCGTGCAGCGCCAGTCGATCCGCGCGCGCGTCGCGCCCGCCGGCAGATCGACGCGGGCCTGCTCCTCGGCGGGGGCGAAGACGCCCGGCAGGCCGAGCGCGAAGCGGATGCGGCGCGCGTGTTGGGCGGGGTTGAGAAACGTCACCGGCACGACGCCCTCGCGGTCGCGCATGAAGCGCACGACGGCGGGCACGCTCGCGGCGGGCGGGCGCGCGCGGGCGAGCGAGAGGCCCGCGTCGGCGAGCGCCGTGAGTGCGAGCGCGCCGAGCGCGAGCAGCCAGAGCGGCTCCAACTCGCGCCAGGGTCCGGCCGCGACCGCGATCACCGCGACCGCGAGGGCGAGCCGGATCAGGCGCGTGGTGGGGACGAGGCTCATCGCGAAATCAGCGCGGGACGGCGACCTGTTCGAGGACGCGGGCGACGACCTCGTCGATGGTGAGGCCCTCGATTTCAAACTCGGGGCGCAACACGAGCCGGTGGCCGAGCACGGCCCCGGCGAGGCCGCGCACGTCGTCGGGTGTCACGTAGTCGCGGCCGTCGAGCGCGGCGCGGGCGCGCCCGCCGAGGAGCAGCGCCTGCGTGGCGCGCGGGCCGGCGCCGATGAGCACGCTCTCGTGCGCGCGCGTGGCCCGCACGAGATCGACGACGTAGGCGGCGAGTTCGTCCCTCGTGGCGACCTCGGCGATGGCGGCGCGCGCGGCGGCGAGTTCGCCGGGGCCGAGCACGGCGCGCACGGCGCCGGAGGCGAGGACGGCCTCGGGCGTGTCGGCCCCCAACATGCGGCGCGCGAGCGTGACCTCCTCGTCGCGCGACGGCGGGTCCATGCGGATTTTCACCATGAACCGATCCTTCTGCGCCTCGGGGAGCGGGTAGGTGCCCTCGGAGTCGGCGGGGTTTTGCGTGGCGAAGACGGTGAAGTTTTCGTCGAGCACGTGCGTGTCGCGATCGATGCTGACGGTGCGTTCCTGCATGGCCTGGAGGAGCGCGGCCTGGGTTTTGGCGGGGGCGCGGTTGACCTCGTCCGCGAGGAGAAACGCGGTGAACACCGGGCCCTTGATCAACATGAACTGGTTCGACTGGAGGTTGAAGACGTTGGTGCCCGTGATGTCGGCGGGCATGAGATCGGGGGTGAACTGCACGCGGCCGCTCGGGACGCCGAGCACCTGGCCGAGCGTGCGCACGAGGAGCGTCTTCGCGACGCCCGGCACGCCCTCGATGAGCGCGTGGTGGCGCGTGAGGAGCGTGATGAGCGCGAGGTCGACGGCGGCGTCCTGGCCGATGAGGACTTTGGCGACTTCGGTGCGCGCGGCGGCGAGCGTGGCGTGGAGTTTTTCGAGGGCGGGATTCATGGGAAGGTGAGGGGAGCGGGGGAAGTCAGCGGCGCTTGAGCGCGGCGAGGGCGGCGTTGTAGCGCGCGGCGGCGGGGGCGTTTTTTGCGGTGCCCGTCTGCGCGGCGGTCACGCGCGTGACGTCGGCGGCGGGCGCGGTGCGGCGCCATTCGTCGATGCACGCGGCGGCGAGTTGATCGGCGGGCACGGCGCGGCGCAGCAGCGCCTCCAACCCTGCCGCCGGGTGATACGCCAACGCGAGCTCCGCGCCGTCTGGCGGCGCGGGG
>JBEANZ010000801.1:0-6165 GCA_041165185.1 Verrucomicrobiota bacterium
AACGGATCGAGGGCGAGGGCGTTGACGGTGAAGTCGCGCCGCGCCGCCGCGTCGGCGTCGCTGAGCGCGGGATCGGGCGCGACGGCGAAGCCGCGGTGGCCGGCGCCGGTCTTCGACTCTCGGCGCGGGAGCGAGAAGTCGTATTCCTCGCCGGTGGCGCGACTGCGGACCTTGATGACGCCGAAGCTGCGGCCGACGACGTCCGTCGCGCCGAAGGGCGAGAGCGTGCGTTGCAGGGTCTCGAAATCCACGCCCGCGACCTCGACGTCGAAATCCTTCGCCGCGATCCCGAGCAGCCAGTCGCGCACGCCGCCGCCCACGAGCCGCGGCCGGCCCACGCGCCGGAGCGCGTCGAGCATTGCGCGCAGATCCGCCGGGATCGAAAGTTCGCCGCTCAAGTGCTTATTCCTCCCGCGCCCACGCCGCCGCCAGCACGCACGCCCAGCCGCCGAGCAACGCGAGCCCGCCCAGCGGCGTGATCGGGCCGAGCCAGCGCGGCCCGCCGAGCGCGAGCGCATAGAGCGAGCCGGAAAAAATCACCGTGCCCGCCGTCCAGCCGCGCGCGGCCCACGTCAGGTGGGCGCGCGCTGTCGCCGTGGTGCGCAGCCAGACCGCCGCGCCGAGGAGCGCGACGGTGTGGAGGAGTTGGTAGCGCGCGGCGGTTTCCCAGGCGTGTTTCGTGCCGCGTTCGGCAAGCGTGGCGTCGAGCCCGTGCGCGCCAAAGGCGCCCAGCGCCACGCCGGTCAGCCCAAGCAGTCCGGCGGCGATCAGCGGAAAACGGTGCGCGCGATTCATCGGCGGGACGGTTGCACATCTGCGCCGCAAAACAAGTGCCGCGTGCGGGCGCGCCAAATCGCGCCGGGCCGGGAACGCGTTTTCCCTCGGAAAACCCGGAAAAACGGCAGTTGACAGTCCTCCCGCAGGCCGTAGCACTTGGCCCCTTTTCCCATGAAGACATTCCTCGTTACGAACGAGACCAAGCAACAACCCAAGTGGCATCTCATTGATGCCGAGGGAGTCGTGCTCGGTCGCCTCGCCGTCAAGGCCGCCAACCTCATCCGCGGTCGCAACAAGGCCAGCTACACGCCGAATGTCGATACGGGGGATTTCGTCGTCGTCGTCAACGCCGAGAAGGTCGTCCTCACCGGCAAGAAGGAAGATCAGAATGAGTATATGTTTTTCTCCGGCTTCGTCGGCGGCGAGAGCTACCGCAGCCTGAAGCTCCAGCGCCAGCGCCACCCCGAGTTCATCGTCGAGCACGCCGTGAAAGGCATGCTCCCGAAGAATCGCATCGCCGCCAAGATGCTCACGAAGCTGCGCGTCTTCGCCGGCCCGAAGCACACCCACGAGGCTAACAACCCCGTGAAGATCGCCGTCTGATTTTCCGACCCGCACCATGAGCACCACCGCCCCCGCCACGATTTTCCTCGGCACCGGCCGCCGCAAGACCTCCACCGCCCGCGTGCGGCTCCAGGAAGGCACCGGCAAACTCCTCGCCAACGGCCGCACCTTTGACGACTACTTCTCGCACGAGAACTTCGCCAAGCAGGCCTACGCCCCGCTTCTCGTCGTCGAGCTGAAGGACAAGATCGACGTGACCGTGAATGTCGCGGGCGGAGGCGTCTCCGGTCAGGCCGGCGCCGTGGCGCACGGCATCGCCCGCGCCCTCCAGAAGATGAACGCCGAGCTGCGTTCGCCGCTCAAGAAGGCCGGCCACATCAAGCGCGACCCCCGCGCCAAGGAACGCAAAAAGCCCGGCCAGCCCGGCGCCCGCAAGCGTTTCCAGTTCTCGAAGCGCTGAGTGCGCCCGAGGAATCGGCCGCCACTCGCGCCCGACTTGCCTTTCAAAACGCCGCCCGCTCAACGCGGGCGGCGTTTTTGTTTTTCGCGGCTGGCGGATTGGAACGTGCCTTGCTAGCCATTCCGGCAATGAAATCCACCCTGCGCCGTGTCGTGTCGTTGGCCGCTGTCGTGCTCGCTGCCGCGCCGTTGCTTCGGGCCCATCCCGGCCACGACGGCGACCACGGCCTGACCTGGGATTTTACTCACGTCGCGAACCATCCCCTCGTGACCCTCGGATGGACCGTGGTGGCGATTGCTGTGTTGGGCGCGGCTTGGTGGCTCGCGCGTCGCTTGACCCAGCCGACGGTTCAGAGTTTGCGCGGATCCGCCGCAAGCCGGGGGAAGTAACGCGCGAGAATCCGCCGGACCTCGCGCCAAGTCTGGCGCAGTTGCACCGCATCGGTGGCGACGGCTTTGATGCTCCATCCGCCGCGGCGGAGCGCGCTGACGCCGAGCCACAGGCCTTCGCCGTGCAGTGCGCCCAGCGCCGTTTGCCACTCGGCGTCGTGCGGTTGCGCCTCGGTGATAAGGACGCCGTTGGCGAAACACGCCGCCGGACCCGAGCCAGCGAGAGCGGCGAGCGCGCGCAGGCTCTCGCCGGTTTGCTCGAAACGCTCGCGCAAAACAAGTTCCCCGCCGAGGCGCACCGTGGTTTCGAGGCAGAGTTTCTGCCACGCCCACGCCTCGCCGTGCGCGACGCGGCCCGGCATCAGGAAGTCGGCGAAGAAAAGTTCTGCGGTCGAATCGACGTCGATCATGGTCGTCTGCCGGTAGGAGCACCCCCGGTGCGGCACGAGCGGCTCGGGCATGACTTCGAGCCAGCCGTCGGCTGCGACCCAAAACTGCTGCCGGCACTCGGCGGCGCCGTTCTTCATTTTGAAAACCCGGCTCGCGCTCGGGGTCGTCACGAGCAGCGCGGCGCCCTCGGCCACCGCGATGTCGGATTCCAGCCGATCACCCGCGAGGATGCCCGCGGTGGGATTCACGACTTGCACGATGAGCGTGCGCGCATCGGTGTCCCAGTAGGGTTTGCTCAGGTGGTATGGCGCCCGAAATGACTGCGCCGCAAGCACGGTGCGGCCGTGGGCACGCGGCGCGGCGCGGAGGCGAAGGTGGCCGGAAAATTCGGACATCGGGGGATCAACATTCCCGGGGCGTCTTCACCCCACCTTTGCCTTTTGCGCGAACAGCACCTCGCGCTCGATCCACGCGATCACCGCGTCGAGGTTGTGCTCGCGTTTCAGATCGCAGAACAGAAACGGCCGCGCGCCGCGCTGGATTTTCGCGTCGCGGTCCATCACGCCGAGGTCGGCGCCGACGAGCGGGGCGAGGTCGATTTTGTTGATGATGAGGAGATCGCTGAAACGGATCGCGGGGCCGCCCTTGCGGGGGATTTTGTCCCCCTCGGCGACGTCGATCACGTAGATGAACGCATCGACGAGCTCGGGGGAAAACGTCGCGGTGAGGTTGTCGCCGCCGCTCTCGACGAGCAGGAGCTGGAGGTCGGGGAACTTCGCCTCGAGCGCGCGGCAGGCCTGTTCGTTCATCGTGGTGTCGTCGCGGATGGCCGTGTGCGGGCAGCCGCCGGTCTCGACGCCCGCGATGCGTTCGGCCGCGAGGGCGCTGTGCTTGATGAGAAACTGCGCGTCTTCGGAGCAGTAAATGTCGTTGGTCACGACGGCCATCGACCAACGCTCGCGGAGACGCTGGCAGAGCTTGAGGCAGAGCATGGTCTTGCCGGAGCCGACGGGGCCGCCGATGCCGATGCGAGGAGGACGAGTGAGGGCCATGAAAAAGAAATTTCCTAACCACGGATCACACGGATGAACACGGACAAAACCCTGCGTGCGCGGTGCCTTGATCCGTGTTCATCCGTGTGATCCGTGGTTAATCAGGTTTGGAGTCAGGAAATGAACATCCGCGCATCCGCCGTCTCGTGCCGCGCGGCGGCGATGTCGAGCCACGGGTTGAACCAGCCGATGTCGTCGAAGGAAGTTTCTTCGGCTGCTGCGATGATCGCGGGCACGGCGGCGAGCACCTCGGTGAGGAGCGACTGCGAGGCGTTCTGGCCGAGCCGGAGGATCTTCATCGCGGCGGAGAGCAGCGAGGAAAGAGTCGCGTAGGAAATCCCGGAAAGCACGGCGGTAAGCGGGGCGCCGAGGGTGCGGCCCTCGAGCGCTGCCGAGATCGCGGCAGAGTGCGGCCAGCTTTCGGCGGTAGCTTGGCGGAGAAATTCCAACGCGAGCGGATGCGCGCGGAGCGTGGCCGCGAGTTCGGCGCGCTGCCGGCCGATGTTCTCGGAAGCCGCGCGGGCTTCGCGCGCAGTTTTGAGCGCGGAGGAGAGCACGCAGAGTTCGCCGATGCGGGGCCAGTTAGGCGCGGCAAAAGCCCGCCACGCGTGGACCGCGAGCGGGAGATCGGTGTGGCGGAGCGCGGGGAGCGCAGAGAGGACGATAAAATCACGTAGCGTCGCGCGGTCGCGCACGACGCCTTCCTGCACGAGGCCCTCGAGTCCGAACGAGTGCGCATAGCTGCCGGTGGGATAGAACGAGTCGCCAGCTTGCAGCAAGCCGACGAGCCACGCGGCGTCAGTGTTTGTGGCTGGGGCCGAGGTCATGTGTAGGTTGTTGGCCGCGCGCGAAGCGGCCCGGGCGGAAGATCACGGTGGTGGTGGTGAAGGGCACGTTGAGCCGCACGAGCAGTTGCCGCACGGCGGGCTCGTCGGGGGCGAGCAGGCGCGCCGGCTCGGCTTGCAGCTCGAGGTGCAGGTTGCCGACGGCCCAGCCGATACCGGCGGCGGCGGAGGGCGCGACGGCGAGGGAGATTTCCACGACGGGCTCGGGCTGCTGCGCGATCGCGTAGCGCGTGGTGGCGGTTTGGAAAAACGTGTCGCCGTGCCGGAGCGGCGCCGAGAGCTCAAAGCCGAATTCCGTCCCGTCCTCCGCTGCGCCGCGCCACAGGCGCTTGGCGAGCGTGAGGCGATCGGTCGTCAGACGAATTTCGGGCAACGAAACGTCGGAGGCCGCGAGTGAAGCGTTAACGATCGTCATCGGAAGCGATCTTGAAGCGCAAAGACGCGAAGGCGCAAAGGTCGGGGCGGAAATTTCTTTGCGGCGGGCTTCGCGTCTTGGCGTCTTTGCGCTTAGAAGAGAAAATATCGCTGCGCCATCGGCAGCACCTTCGCGGGCTCGCAGGTGAGATGCTCGCCGTCGGCCGTGACGTGGTAGGTCTCGGGATCGACTTCGATTTTTGGCATCGCGTCGTTGAGGACCATGTCGCGTTTGCCGATCTTGCGGCAGCGTTGCACGGGCTCCAAGCGGCGCGCGAGGCCGAGGTCGGCGAGCTTGCCTTTCTTGAGCGAGGCTTCGCTGACGAACGTGAGGTTGGTCGAGGTGAGCGCCTTGCCGTGTGCGCCGAATTGCGGGCGGTAGAACGTGGGCTGCGGCGTGGGGATCGAGGCGTTGGGGTCGCCCATGTTGGCCCACGCGATGAAGCCGCCCTTGAGCACGGTCTCGGGTTTCACGCCGAAGAGCGCGGGCTTGAAGATCACGAGGTCGGCGAGTTTGCCGACGGCGATCGAGCCGACGATGTGGCTGATGCCGTGCGCGATCGCGGGGTTGATGGTGTATTTTGCGAGGTAGCGGAGCGCGCGGAAGTTGTCGGCGGCGGCGTGGCCCTTACCGGAGAGCGCACCGAACTGCGTCTTCATTTTGTGCGCGGTCTGCCAGGTGCGGATGATGACTTCGCCGATACGGCCCATGGCCTGCGAGTCGGAGGACATCATCGAGATCGCGCCGAGGTCGTGGAGGCAGTCTTCGGCGGCGATGGTCTCCGGGCGGATGCGGCTCTCGGCGAAGGCGACGTCCTCGGGGATTTTCGAATCGAGGTGGTGGCAGACCATGAGCATGTCGAGGTGCTCGTCGATGGTGTTGACCGTGAAAGGGCGCGTGGGATTGGTCGAGGACGGGAGGACGTTGGGCTCGCCGCAGACGCGGATGATGTCGGGGGCGTGGCCGCCGCCGGCGCCTTCGGAGTGAAACGTGTGGATCGTGCGGCCCTTGAAGGCGCGGATCGTGTCGTCGACGTAGCCGGATTCGTTGAGCGTGTCGGTGTGGATCGCGACCTGGACGTCGAGTTCGTCGGCGACGCCGAGGCAGACGTCGATGGCACCGGGCGTGGTGCCCCAGTCTTCGTGGAGCTTGAGGCCAATGGCGCCGGCGAGGATCTGCTCGCGGAGCGGGGCGGCGGTGCCGCAGTTGCCCTTGCCGAGAAAGCCGAGGTTCATCGGGAAGGCCTCGGCGGCTTCGAGCATGCGGTGCATGT
>JBEANZ010000802.1:0-4806 GCA_041165185.1 Verrucomicrobiota bacterium
GGCGCGGGCGCGCCGGAGCGGATGGAGTATTTCCTGCGCGGCTCGCCGTGGTATTTCGCGAAGTGGCCGGCGCAGACGGTGAACTACACCGAGTCGCACGACGACCGCACCTGGATCGACATGATCACCGAAAACGCCGACGGCGACGGCGCCGCCCCCACGCCGAACGATCGCCGGCGCACGCACCTGATGGCGGCGCTGCTGTTCATGTCGGTCGGCATCCCGATGATCGCGGCGGGGCAGGATTTCCTGCGCTCGAAACACGGCGTGACCAACACCTACCTGCGCGGCGATCTCAACGCGCTGGATTACCGGCGGGTCTTCCGGCACCAGGGCACGCACGCGTATTTCGCGGACTGGATCGCGTTTCGCCGGAGCGAGACGGGGCGGCTGCTGCGGCACTTCTCGCGGCCGAGCGAGGGATTTTTCCGCTTCGTGGTCGCGCCCGGTTCGCCGGCGCTCGCGGTCGTCGTCAACGCGGACCGTTCGCAGGGCCGCGCGCGGCTGCTCTTCGCGGTCAACCCCGCGCAGGCCGACATCGCGATCCCGCTCGGCGCCGAAATCGCGGAGGACGGGCGCTGGGAGTTGCGCGCGGATCAGGAGCGGTTTTTCGACCGCGAGACGCACGGCGCGCGGCAGCCGGTCGAGGCGGAGTTGTTCGTGCCGGCGCTGGGTTGCCGGTTGTGGGTGAGCGAGGGGTAGGGCGCGTGAAACGCGCGGCGGCGTTATGCCAATCATCGTGCCGCCAAAACCCTTGCTTCGTCCCGCGCGGCTCGCTTGGTTCCGCCTCCCGCGTTCGCGCGGACTCACCCGAAAATAATCAACCAACACTAGAACCCGAGCACTCCCATGGCTGTTAAAGTTGCAATCAATGGTTTCGGCCGCATCGGCCGCCTCGTCTTCCGCGCCCTCGTCGAGCAGGGCCTCCTCGGCACCACGCTGGATGTCGTGGCCGTGGGCGACATCGTGCCCGCCGACAACCTCGCCTACCTGCTGAAATACGACTCCACGCAGGGGCGTTTCAACGGCACGGTCGGCTCGAAAAAGTCCACGCCCGACAAGCTCGAGGACGATGTGCTCATCGTGAACGGCAAGGAAATCCTCGTCGTCTCCGCGAAGTCCCCCGCCGAACTCCCCTGGGCCAGGCTCGGCGTCTCGCTCGTGATCGAGTCGACCGGTTTGTTCACCGATGCCGAGAAGGCCAAGGGCCACCTCGCCGCCGGCGCGAAGAAAGTCATCATCTCCGCGCCCGCGAAGGGCGAGGACATCACCGTCGTCATGGGCGTGAACGACTCGAAGCTCGATCTCGCGAAGCACCACATCATCTCCAACGCCTCCTGCACCACGAACTGCCTCGCGCCGATCGTGCACGTGCTGCTCAAGGAAGGCTTCGGCATCGAGGAAGGCCTCATGACGACCGTCCACTCCTACACCGCCACGCAGAAGACCGTGGACGGCCCGTCGAAGAAGGATTGGAAGGGCGGGCGCAGCGCCGCGATCAACATCATCCCGTCCACGACCGGCGCCGCGAAGGCCACCGCGCTCGTGTGCCCCGAGGTGAAGGGCAAGCTCACCGGCATGGCGTTCCGCGTGCCGACCCCGACGGTCTCCGTCGTCGATCTCACGGTGCGCACCACGAAGGAAACCTCCTACAAGGAAATCTGCGAGGCGATGAAACGCGCCAGCGAGACCTACCTCAAGGGCATCCTGGAATACACGACCGATGAAGTCGTCTCCTCGGACTTCATCCACTGCAAGGCCTCGTCGATCTTCGACGCGGGTTCGGGCGTCGAGTTGAACAGCAAGTTCTTCAAGCTCATCTCGTGGTATGACAACGAGTGGGGCTACTCGAACCGCGTGGTCGATCTCTCGAAGCAGGTCGCTGCGGTGCTTTGAGGCGCGACGCCTCGCCAGTAGCGAGTAGCGGGTAGCGAGTAGCGAGCATTCCAGCCGCCGTTCGTCCCGCTACTCGCTTTTTTCTGCTACTCGCTACCCGCTTCTCACTACTCGCTACTTTTTTCCCATGCCGAAATTCCAGTCCATCCGTGATCTCTCCCTCGCCGGGAAACGCGTGCTGATGCGCGTCGATTTCAACGTCCCGCAGGACAAGACCACCGGCGCGATCACCAACAACCAGCGGATCGCCGCCGCGTTGCCCACGATTCGCCACGCGCTCGCCGCCGGCGCCTCCGTGGTGCTCATGTCGCATCTCGGCCGGCCCGACGGGCAACGCATCGCGAAGTTTTCGCTGCGTCCCGTCGCCGACGAACTCGCCAAGCTCCTCGGCCAGCCCGTGAAGTTTCTCGACGACTGCGTCGGTCCCGCCGTCGAGGCCGCGTGCGCTCGCGGCGCGCTCAAGGCGGGCGAGGTCGTGCTGTTGGAAAATCTCCGTTTCCATATCGAGGAAGAGACGAAGGTGAAGCTGGAGGACGGCTCGAAAAAATCCGCCGACAAAGCCGCCATCGCGGCGTTTTGCGCGAGCCTCTCGCGCCTCGGCGACGTTTACGTGAACGACGCCTTCGGCACCGCGCACCGCGCGCACAGCTCGATGGTCGGCGTCGCGCTGCCGGAGAAGGCGGCGGGCTTCCTGATGGAGGCGGAGTTGAAAGCCTTCGCCAAGGTGCTCGAACACCCCGACCGCCCGCTGCTCGCCATCCTCGGCGGCGCGAAAATCAAGGACAAGATCCCGCTCATCAAGAACCTGATCGAGAAGGCGGACAAAATCATCATTGGCGGCGGCATGGCCTACACCTTTCACAAGCAACTGCGCGGGATGAAAATCGGCTCGAGCCTGTTTGACGCCGAGGGCGCAACCATCGTCGCCGAGCTCGAGGCCAAGGCGAAGGCGCGCGGCGTGGAGCTGATCCTGCCGGTGGATTTCGTGGCGGCGGACAAGTTCGATCCCAACGCCAACACCCAGCCCGCCACGCTCGAGGGCGGCATCCCCGACGGTTGGGAAGGCCTCGACGCCGGCCCGAAGTCGATCGCGCTCTACCGTCAGGCGATCCTCGCTTCGCGGACCATCGTCTGGAACGGCCCGGCGGGCGTCTTCGAGTTCGACAAGTTCGCCGTCGCCACCAAGGCGATGGCCGACGCCATCGCCGAAGCCACCGCGAGCGGCGCGACGACCGTCGTCGGCGGCGGCGACACCGCGACGGCCGCGAAGAAATTCAACGTGGCCGACAAGGTCACGCATTGCTCCACCGGCGGCGGCGCGAGCCTCGAGTTTCTCGAGGGGAAAGTGCTGCCCGGTGTGGCGTTTCTCGAAAACTAAGCACCACTCGGCTGAGAGCTAAGAGCCCAGAGCGAAGAGCCGGAAAAACTCTTGCTCTCAGCTCTGAGCTCTTGGCTCTAGACTTTCACCACCATGAATTCCCGTAAGAAACTCATCGCCGGCAATTGGAAGATGAACAAGACCGGCGCCGAGGGCGTCGCGCTTGTCACCGAAATCGTGGCGGCCGTCGGTCGCCAGACGGACGTCGAGGTCGTCGTGTGCCCGCCGTTCACCGCGCTCGAAAGCGCCGCCAAGACGCTCGACGGCTCCGAAGTGAAGCTCGGCGCGCAGACGATGCACCATGAGGGGAGCGGCGCGTTCACCGGCGAGATTTCCGCGCCGATGCTGCGCGCGCTCTTCGCGACGCATGTCATCCTCGGCCACAGCGAACGCCGGACCTACTTCGGCGAGGTGGACGCGTTGATCAACAAGAAGGTCCACGCCGCGCTGAAGCACCAGTTGAAGCCGATCCTCTGCGTGGGCGAAACGCTCGCCGAGCGCGAGGGCGGCGCGACCCTCAAGGTTGTGCAGACGCAACTCGAAGCCGGCCTCGACGGCACGAGCAAGGAGCAGGCACCCGGCATCGTGATCGCCTACGAGCCCGTGTGGGCGATCGGCACGGGCAAGGTCGCGACGACGGCGCAGGCGCAGGAAGTCCACGCGTTTATCCGCGGGCTTCTCGTGAAACTCTTCGGCGACGCCGCCGCGCAGCGCGTCCGCATCCTCTACGGCGGCTCGATGAAGCCCGCCAACGCCCCCGAACTCCTCGCGCAACCCGACATCGACGGCGGCCTGATCGGCGGCGCGAGCCTCGAAGCGCGGAGCTTCGTGGAACTCGTCAACGCCGCGGCGGCGGCGAAAAGTAGCGCCGGGCTCTGACCGGCGTTTTTCGGGAACGAGAGTCTCGACGCAAACGCCGGTCAAAGACCGGTGCTACGGCGAGCCGTGCCGGTTGAAAATCTTGGCGCGCGATCCAAGCAACCACCCTAACCGCCCTTGTTCGGCGTGGCCGGCACGGCGGCTTCGGTCTGCTCGGTCGCTTTTTTCTTCACGGCTTCCTCGTAGGCCTTGCGTTGGGCCATGCCGATTTCGAGCAGGTCGCTCACCAGCATTCGCGCTTCCTCTTCCTGCCGGGCCACGGTGCCCGCAGGCGCGGAGGGGGGCAGGGCGGGTGCGGCCGGCGTGCCGGTGGTCGCGTCGGGCGCCGGCGTCGCCGGGGCGATCGGTGGGGCGGCGAACGCGACCGGGGCAGGAGCGATCGGCACGTTGAAATTCGTGTTCGGCGCGACTGCCGCCATGCCGGGCGTTTTCGTCGTCGCTGGCTTGCGGAGGTCGAGCGTCTTCTGATCGGCGCCGACTTTGATGGTCACTTGTTCGAGCCGCTGATCGTAGCCGACGACTTCGATGCCGTCGGTCTTGTCGCCGACCGCGATCCAGCGGCTGCGTTTCGCGGTTTTGTCAAAGAGGTTGACGGTGAGTTTCGCTCCGTCGCCCAGCACGGCGACGAACTCGAGCGTCTCGTTCGGCGTGGC
>JBEANZ010000803.1:0-3105 GCA_041165185.1 Verrucomicrobiota bacterium
CCGTGGGCGGCGCGGACGTGCGTGCGGACGAGGCGGACCAGGGCGATCACCTCGGCGGCGGTGGCGGCGCCGCGGTTGACGATGAAGTTGGCGTGGACGGGCGAGACCTCGGCGTCGCCGACGCGCGCGCCCTTCAGCCCGCTCGCATCGATCAGCTGGCCGGCGGAGCGGCCGGGCGGGTTCTTGAAAATGCAGCCGGCGCTCGGCTCGCGCGGTTGCGATTCGTGCCGGCGGTGCGCGTAGGCGTCCATCTGGCGGCGCACGGCCTCGGAGGGCGCGGCGGCCGCGGGCCGCAGCCACGCGCCGAGCGCGAGCGCGTCGTCCAGCTCGGCGCAGTGGCGGTAGGCGACGTGCAACGCGGCGCGGGGGACGATGTCGGTCCGGCCGTCGCGCGTCATCAACTCGACGGCGTCGACGACCTCGAACATCCAGCCGCCCATCGCGCCGGCGTTCATGCGCAGCGCGCCGCCAACGGAGCCGGGGATGCCCTCGAGGAATTCGAAGCCCCCGAGGCCGGCCTTCGCGGCGAGGCCGCAGAGATTTTTCAAACGCAGCCCCGCGCCCACGCGCACACGCCCGTCGGGCTCCGGCGAAAATCCCGCCCACGCCGGGTGCGCGAGCGCGACGACGAGGCCGTCCACGCCGTCGTCCGGCACGAGGAGATTCGAGCCGCGGCCGAGGAAAAACGTCTCCAGATTTTCCGCGCGTGCGACGGCGAGCAGCGCGCGCAAATCGTCCGCCGACGCCGGCTCCGCGTAGAGGCGCGCGGCGCCGCCGACGCGCAGCGTGGTGCGCGGCGCGAGCGGCTCCTCGCGCGTGAGCTTGGTGGCGGAGCTTACGCGGGCGCGCAGGAGCGCGGCGCAGTCGTCCCACGCGGTGGCGGCGCGCGGAGGGGGTTGGAGCATCGTCGCGCTCATCCGGTCGCGGGCGCGGTCGCGGTTGCGGGCGGCCGCGCGCCGCCGACGAGGGACTCGAGATCGCGGAGGATGGTTTCGAGCGCGTCGTCGCGATCGAGGCGGCGGAGATTGGTGCGGAATTCGCGCAGGCGCGCGTCGTCCCCGATGAGCCCGAGGACCTCGCGGTGCAGCACGGAGAGCCACTTCTGGTCGACGGCGAGGGCGGCGCGCTGCTCGTCGAGATAGGCGGCGTTGGCGCGCTGGTGATCGTCGGCGGCCTCGGGGTAGGGGACGAGGATCGCCGGCGTGCCGCAGCGGATCAGCTCGGCGAGCGTGCCCGCGCCCGCGCGCGACAACACCAGGTCCGCCGCCGAGAGCAGGTCCGCGACGCGATCGGTGAAGGCGACGAACTCGCAGCGCACGGGCGCGCCGGTTTTCGATTGCAGCACGGTCGCGCCGTCGCGGCCCTTGCCGAGGCCGGTCACGCAGTAAACCTGCACGCCCTCGGCCGCGAGGGCGGGGAGCTGGGTGCGCACCCAGTCGTTGAGCGCGCCGGAGCCCTGGCTGCCGCCAAGGACGACGAGCAGTTTCTGCTGCGGATCGAGGCCGAGCGCGGCGCGCGCGGCGGCCTGCGGTTGGCGGGTGATTTCGCGGCGCACCGGCAGGCCGACGTGGCGCGTCGCGGCGCCGGCCACGCTTGCGAGCGAAATCGCCGGCGGCAGGTAAACGCGGTGCGCGAAGCGCCCCAGCGTGCGGATCGCGCGGCCCGGCACGCGGTTCGACTCGTGGAGCGCGACCGGCACGCGCAGGAGGCGCCCCGCGATCACGAGCGGCGCGGAGGTGAAGCCGCCGAAGCCCACGATGCCCGCGGGCCGCTCGGCGCGCAGGAGGCGCAGGCAAAACCCGAGCGCCTGCGCCTGTGAAATCACGAAGCGTGCGAGGTCCGCCGGCCGCCACGCA
Organism: Verrucomicrobiota bacterium; assembly: GCA_041165185.1. GTDB lineage: Bacteria > Verrucomicrobiota > Verrucomicrobiia > Opitutales > Opitutaceae > JBEANZ01. The sequence continues at coordinate 1,857 of JBEANZ010000803.1, forward strand.
AAGCCCGTGCCCGGCATCCGCTCGAAGCGGAACTGCGGGTATTTTTGCAGGAGGCGTTCGTCGACTTTTTTCCGGCTCACGCAGAGCACGGCGTCGTGGCCGCGCGCGGCGAGGCCCTCGGCGAGCGAGATGCCGGGCGAGAGATGGCCGCCGGTGCCGCCGCAACTGATGACGAACCTGCTCACGCGGTCACCTCGCGCAGGCGCCCCGTGCCGCCGGGCAGCGCCGCGCGGCCCCACGTGCGCTGGGTGTTGAGGATGACGCCGAGCAGCAGGCCCATCAACAGCAGGTTCGAAAGCCCCGCGCTGATGAACGGCAGCGACATACCCTTCGGCGGAATCACGCCGGTGACCGAGAGCAGGTTGACGAGCGTTTGGATTGCGATGCACAGCAGGCAGCCGGCCATGAGTTGAAACTGAAACATGTTCGGCGCGCGCCGCAGGTGCGCGTAGCCCGCGATCAGCATCACGACGTAGACGCCGACGACACCGAGCGTGAACGCGAGCCCGAGTTCCTCGCCCACGACCGCAAAGATCATGTCCGTGTGCGCCTCGGGCAAATAGCTCAACTGCTGGCGCCCCTGCCCGAGGCCCACGCCGTCGACGCCGCCCGCCGCAAACGCGATCTGCGCCTGTTCGATTTGGTAGGGCGTCTCCTCCCAGAATTTTTTCAACCGCGCGCGGCGGTTCTCGTTTGTCGCGACGAGCGCGGCGAGCGCGAGCACGGGCACGAGGATGGCCGAGACGAGATAGCGTTTCTTGGCGCCCGCGAGCGCGAGCATCGCCACGCCGACGGCGACGTAGAGCGCCGCCATGCCGAAGTCCGGCTCCGCCGCGAGCAACAGCGCAAACGCGCCGACGATGCCGAGCGGGATCAGGAACCCGCGCTTAAACTCGCCGACGCGCGTCTGGTTCAGCGCGAGGTAGTGCGCCATGAAAAACACGAAGCCGAGCTTCGCCAGTTCCGACACCTGCACGGCCCCGCCGCCGGGCGGACCGAGCCAGCGCCGCGAGCCGTTCACGCGATTGCCCACGCCGGGGATCGCCACGAGCACGAGCAACAGCACGCAGCCGCCCACGATCACCCACACGTAGCGGCGGAGGTAGTCGAGGTTGACGCGGCTGGCGACGAGGCAGAACACCGCCGCGAGCAACACGCCGATCACCTGCTTGCGGATATACTGGAACGGCACCGGCACGAGCTGGACGTGTTGCGCGGGCTTGGCGCCGACGGCGGGCGGCGGGGCGAG
>JBEANZ010000804.1:0-3151 GCA_041165185.1 Verrucomicrobiota bacterium
CAGGCGCACAGGCGATCTCCGCAATGACGGTTTACGGCATCCGAGGAAAATGCTCCCCTCCTCTTGGTTTCTTGCCGGCTAAATTAAATACCACGACTGCGCTTTTCCCACCAGCCTGTTCGCCAGGCACCGGCCGATCCTCCGATCTTTCCACGGCAACCATCATCACACCGCTCCCGGCTTGGCCGATCACCCGCGTAGCTACCAAATGTAGCTATGATCACAGCCAAAATCTTCCAGCATGGAGGCAGTCGTGTGCGGGGGTGCATCTCTAAGTTGACGCCAGCGGGAAGTGATTTCGGTTCCAGTGGATTTTTTGCTGGCCTACTTTGCGGAGATTGGTCAGGGTGGGGGCATGACAGACCAGCGTTACGTCCAAGGCCGATTGATCGGGAAGCCCGAAGTGGACGAAGTGCGTCGGCTGATCGCGGAGCATGGCGATTGGAATCGCAAGCGACTCGCGCAGGAGCTGTGTCGGCAGTGGAACTGGTGCAATGGGCAAGGCGTGTGGAAGGATTTTGCGGCGCGCAGTTTCCTGCTGAAGCTCGCGGCGCAAGGGGAAGTGGTGTTGCCGGCGGTGCGGCGTTGGCGGAAAAAAACGCCCGTCGCGGAATTGGCGCTGACGTGGGCCGAACCCGCGGCGATCCAGGGCGGGCTTCAGAAATTTATGCCCGTCAGGGTGGAGCTCGTGCCCGCGGCCACGCCCGCCGCCAAACGCTGGGCGATGTATCTGCAACGCCATCACTATTTGGGTCTGCACATCGGCGGAGAGAACGTGCGGTATCTCGCGCAAGATGCCCACGGCCGCGACCTCGCGTGCGTGTTATTTGGCGCCGCAGCCTGGAAGTGTGCGCCGCGGGACCGGCACTTGGGCCTCACGGAAGCGCAACGGCGGGCCGGCTTGCAACGGGTGGCCAACAATACGCGTTTCCTGATTTTGCCCTGGGTGCGGGTGCCCGGTCTGGCCAGCCACGTGCTCGGACAGGTGGCTCGGCGGATCGACGCGGACTGGCAGGCGAAATATGGCCACGGGCTGGACTGGCTCGAAACGTTTGTCGAACGGGAGCGATTCGCCGGCACCTGTTATCGCGCGGCGAACTGGCAGTGCGTGGGGCAGACGACCGGGCGCAGTTGTGCCGACCGCCACCACACCCTGCAGGTGCCGCTCAAAGATATCTACCTCTACTCACTCCGCCGATGATCTCCGCAACCGAATGCACCGCGCTGGGCACTCCGCAGTCCAGCGCTCAAGGCACCGCGCCGTCCACCGCGCAGAGCACCACGCCGAACTGGCTGCACCAAATCGAGCAGCAGCGCGCAGCCGAAGGCCGCGAATGGGCGCGCAAAAAACTCGAAGCAGATATCCAAGCGCAAGCGCAGCGGGTGCCGGCACTCTGTCCGCAGGACGGCACGCCGTTGCGAAAAACGCGTTGGCGCCCGCTGCAGCTGATGACAGGCTTGGGCGTGGTGAACGTGAAGGTGCAGTGCGGAAAATCGGTCGCGCGCGATCAGTGGGTGTGTCCGGCAAGAGCGCAATGGAGCCTGGCCGCGTATCAAAGGGTCAGCCCGGAGCTGCAAGAGTTGGCGTGCTTTGCGGCGACGAAGACCGGCTCCTACGAAGCCGCCGCCGTTCTGATGACGCGGTTCGGCTATCCGGTCAGCGATGACTTGATCCACTCTCACGTGCAACAGTGCGGCGCAGCGTGCGCCGCACTGGTCCTGCCGCCGCCGAGGGTGCCGCCCGCCGAGCCGGAGTTTAGTTTGGTCATCATGATGGATGGCTGGCTGGTGCGAGCGCGCGGCTCGCATTGGGGAAAAAAAGGGGAGCCGCCGCCCGACGCGCAACGCGTGGATTGGCGCGAGGTCAAATCGGCGGTGATCTACCGCCTCGAGCAACGCGCCGAGACCGCCAGTGGCCGCGGGCTGTTGGCGGAAAAATCGATCGTCGCCTGCCCGCCGTTAACCACGCCGGTTGACTTCGGCGTCAGCGTGGAGGCCGAGGCGCGGCGGCGGGGCCTGGGCCGGGCCAAAAAAATTTACGTCGTGATCGATGGCGCGGTCTGGCTGTGGGACCTAGCCCAAGATCGCTTCAAGGACGCCGTGCTCACACTCGATTTCCACCACGCCGCCCAGCATCTGTGGGCCCTGGCCCACGAACTGCACGGCGCTGGCACCGCCGAGGCGCGGGCCTGGGTCGAGCCGCTCTTGCATCAACTCCGCCACGGCGAGGAATCCCGGGTCGTGCTCACGCTCCAGCAGCTGTTGACCCCGTGCGAGGCACGCAGCGCGCCCGTCCAGAAAGCGGTGACGCGCGAGGTCAACTACCTCTGCAACCACAAGGATCACCTGCACTATCAGGCCCGCGAAAAAGAAGGCGCGCCGATGGGGAGCGGCGCCGTTGAATCTCTCTGCCGCCAGCTGCAAAACCGTTTCAAAGCTTGCGGCCAGTTCTGGTCCCGCCACGGCCTCACCCATCTCCTCGCCATCAACGTCCTCTTCAAGAACCAATCGGCCTGCCACCTTTGGCACTAATCCTAGTGTCAAACTCGGAGATACACCCGATTCTAAGTCTCTGTTCCCCTTGTTCGGATATCCTGTTGGACTAAGTGAGTGCCTCGCGTTTGCAGCCTTTCCAGTGTCAACGACGACACTATACCTCACGCACCTTGATCCGGCTAAGCTCGAAGCCGAATTGGATCAAATCACGCTAGTCGAGGAGGATTTCCGTGTGACTGCGGAGGTAGTTTTCGAGGAGGTGTTGGAGGTGGAGCACGGTGGCGGGCGCGGCGGTTTGCGCGGAGAGCGGGCGGTTTAAGAGCGGGGCGACGGCGGCGCGTTCGTCGTCGGGGAGGAGCGGGAACCACTGTTGTTTGAGCGGATAGCCTTCATCGCGCGCGAAACAAAAGAGGCTTTTGAAATAGACGATGTCGGGGCGGGCGCCGGCGGCGAGGGCGGCGAACGCGGTGCGCAGGAGCGTGGCGACGGCGGGGCGGCTTTCTTCGTGCACGGGATTGCGAGCCACGAGCGAGGCGAGGGTGGACGCGGCGACGAGCGCTTCGTAGCTACGGCCGAGGTCGGCGTGACGGGTGAGGAGGCGCGTCTCTTTCACGAACCACGTGCGACCCTGATTGGAGGATTCGAGCAGGAGCGA
>JBEANZ010000805.1:0-3283 GCA_041165185.1 Verrucomicrobiota bacterium
AGGACTTGGTGTTGCGGCGGGCGATGATGGGCTGGTCGTTGTTGTCGACCTTGATGGTGCCGGCGACGTCGTCGACTTTCTGGGTGATTTCGAGCTGCACGGAGCCGTCGTTGCCGATGAGGGGTTTCACGGTGAGCGTGATGCCGATTTCCTGCTGGTTGACCTGCGAACTCGTGGAGAAACCGGTCGTGGTGGAGCCGGCGGTGGGCGTGGAGGTGACGCCGGAGACGACGGGGCGGGTCTCGCCCGAGAAGAACGTGGCCTCCTTGGCGTGCGAGGTGGTGATGGTGGGCGTGGAGATGATGCTGGTGTTATTTTTCCGCGGGGAGATGCCCATGTTGATGTCGCCCGCGAGGTCGAAGCCACCGCGGACGGTCGCGGCGCGGCTGACGACGCCGGAGGCGATGGCGAGGCCGGAGAGGGCGCCGGAGAAACCGACGAGTTTGTCGCCGTCGATTTTCAACCCGAGCTGGCTGATGCCGGAGGTGTGGTTGTCGTCGAGGGTGACCTCGGCGATGACGACCTCGATGCGGACCTGCGCGAGGATGACGTCGAGTTTTTCGATGAGGGCCTTGAGGAGGCGGATGTCGTCGATGGTGCCGGAGACGACGACGGAGTTGGAGCGCTCGTCGGGGTTGATCGTGACGAGGTTGGAGAACTCGTTGGCGCCGGCGAGGCCCTCGAGGCCGGGGAGCGTGACGGTCGGAGCGACGGGCGCGGCGGGGACGGGCGTCGGAGTCGCACCAGCGGCGCCGGTGCCGGGGCGGACGGATTGGTTGCCGCCTTTTTGCGCGGCGCTGTTCTGGCCGTTGACGACGGTGGTGAGGAGGGAGGCGACCTTGGTGGCCTCGGCATGCTTGAGGTTGATGACCTCGTTGCGGGTGTTGGGATCGGATTTGACGTCGAGGCGCGTGATGAGCTCGTCGAAGAGCGGGTATTGGCGCGGGTCGGTGACGACGATGATCTGGTTGGCGCGGTCGTCGGCGCTGTAACTGGTCGCCGAGCCGATCTGCTGGGTGAGGGCGGGGCCGCCGAGGATGGTGCGGATCTTGCCGACGACGTCGCTGGCCTTGGCGCCGTTGTGGAGGGTATAGAACTTCGGCTTTAGCCCGGCGGCGCTGGGCTTGTCGACGGCCTGAAGGATGGTCTCGACCCGCTGGACGTTGGTCACGCTGTCGGTGACGAGGAGGGCGTTGGCGTTGGGGAGCTGGACGGGCTGGCCGAAGGTGGGGTTGAGGATGCCGGTGATGAGGCCGGCGAACTCGTTCACGCGGAGGAAATCGAGCTGGAAAATTTTCGTCACGGTCTTGCCGCTCGGGGCCTGCTCGTAGGCCGAGCCGGTGAGCAGCTCGGGGGCGGACATTTTGGTTTGGTTCAACGAGGTGGCGATGAAGAATTTTTCGCCCTGCGGCGTGATGCCGATGTTGTTCAGGGAAAGGACGGTGAGGATGGCGGTGATGGCCTCGGCGCGCGGGACCTTTTCCTTGATGGGGATGCGGTATTGCGCGGTGGGGAGCTGCGCGGCGCGGAGCACGACGCGCCCCGACAACTGCTCGAGCGCGCCGAGCACGCCGTCGAGATCGCCGTCGGGCATGTTGACGGAGACGAGTTCGGCGGAGGCGGCAGAGGCGGTGGTGGCGGCGGGCGCGGGCGGCTGGGCGCGGAGGCCGGCGAACGGGAGCGCGAGGGCGGCGGCGAAGGCCAGGCGGACAAAACGCGGAATCATACGGGGAGTCGGTGGAAAATTTGGGAAGGGCACGCCGGGAGGGGCGACAAAAGACCGCAAAGGGTGCGGCTTGTAAACCGTCTTGTGCGGGCCAGTCAGACGCGATCGGCGCGCGGATGTTGCCGGAAATCTTGCGGTGCGGCGGCGCGGCGGATTTTGCCGCTTGCGGGCGCGATCCGCGCGGCCAACGGTGCGCGGTCACGATGCCGAACAGCTTCGGAAAACTCTTCAAAATCACCACGTGGGGCGAGAGCCACGGGCCGGCGGTGGGCGTCGTCGTCGACGGTTGCCCGCCGCTCCTGCCGCTCGAGGCCGCGGATATCCAGGGCGAACTCGACCGCCGCCGCCCCGGCCAGAGCGACCTCGTCACGCCGCGCAAGGAGGAGGACAAGGTGGAGATATTGTCGGGCGTCTTCGAGGGCCGGACGACCGGCGCGCCCATCTCGCTGCTCGTGCGCAACGCCGACGCGCGGCCCGGCGCCTACGACGAGATGCGGGAAAAATTCCGCCCCTCGCACGCCGACTTCGCCTATCAGGCGAAATACGGCCACCGCGACCACCGCGGCGGAGGGCGCAGCTCGGCGCGCGAGACGATCGGGCGCGTGGCGGGCGGGGCGATCGCGAAAAAAATCCTCGCGCTCGGCGGCGCCGCGCAGGGCGGCGGCGCGCCGGAGATCCGGGCGTTTGTGACCGCCGTGCACGATCTCGCGGTGCCGGCGGGGGCGCTGGAAAAATTTCCCGCGCTCGCCGAGGTCGAGGCCAACGTCGTGCGTTGTCCGCACGCGCCGACCGCCGAAAAAATGATTGAGCGCATCCGCGCGATGCGCGCCGAGGGCGACTCCGTGGGCGGCGTAATCGAGTGCCGGTTGCGCGGCGTGCCGCCGGGGCTGGGCGAGCCGGTGTTTGACCGGCTGGAGGCGGACCTCGCGAAGGCGATGCTCTCGCTGCCGGCGACGAAGGGTTTCGAGATCGGGAGCGGCTTTGCGGGTGCGCGGCTGCGCGGCAGCGAGCACAACGACGCGATCGAGCCGCGCGGCGGGCGCGTGCGCACGCTCACCAACCGCAGCGGCGGCGTGCAGGGCGGCATCAGCAACGGCGAGGAGATCGTGTTCCGCGTGGCGTTCAAACCGACCGCCACGATCATGCGCGCGCAGAAAACCGTGGACCGCGGCGGCGCGGCGACGGAGCTGATCGGGCGCGGGCGACACGACCCGTGCGTGCTCCCGCGCGCGGTGCCGATCGTGGAGGCGATGGCGGCGCTGGTGCTGCTCGACCACTGGCTGCGGCACGCGGCGCAGAACCAGTCGATCCGGTTTTGAGGCGGCGCGCTTGGGTGCCGCCCCTTCAGGGCTCGCTTTCTTTTTCCACCCCAGACCCAGGGCCTTGCCCTGGGCTATCGACTTTCGCCCCTTCGGGGCTGCCGAGCACACGATCTTAGCCGGAAATGTGCAGTTGAAAGAGGGCCGCCGTCTGGGAAGTGATTGGGTTTGATGAAGAACAACCAATCGCAGGACAACGGTCCGCTTCACCAAACGGTGGCGGAGGGATTTGAGTTCA
>JBEANZ010000806.1:0-9920 GCA_041165185.1 Verrucomicrobiota bacterium
GACCTTCGGCACTGGAAGGTTGAGCAGATGCCCGGCGGCACCGTGACCACCGTCGGCGACGCGCTCGTCATTGAGGACGCCGCCGGGTGCACGGTCTGGTTCCGCGAAAAACTCACCGCGCCCGTTGAGATCACCTATGAAATCACCGCCGTCGCCGCCGGCGGTCCGCATGATCGCGTCTCCGACGTGAACTGTTTCTGGATGGCCCGCGAGCCGGCCGACCCCGCCGCCGCCGCGATGCCGACCGCGCGCTCGGGAAAATTCTCCGACTACGATTCGCTCCTCACCTACTACGTCGGCCTGGGCGGCAACAACAACACCACGACGCGCTTCCGCCGTTACGACGGCACCGCCGCGCGCCCGCTCCTGCCCGAACACGATCTCGCAGGCCGGAAATTTCTCCTCGCGCCGAACCGCCCCTACCGCCTCCGCCTCGTCGCGCGCGACGGCGGGGCGGAGTTTTGGCGCGACGGGGAAAAGATTTTTTCCTTCCGCGATCCCGCCCCGCTGGCGAGTGGCTGGTTCGCATTTCGCACGGTGAACGCGCACCTCGTGATCAAGAATTTCCGCGTCGCGCAACCCTAGCCGCCCACGCGCGACTATCCCGCCGGCGATGCCCACCCCACCTCGTTTCCCTTGGCGCCCTTCGCGCCTCGCGCCCGCGCTGCTCGCGTTCGCGATGCACGCGACACTCTCCGCCGCTCCCGGGCTCATCGCCGCCGACGATCTCGCGCGCGGTTTCACGACGACGGTGCGGCCGTTTCTTGAGCGCTACTGCGTCAGCTGCCACGGCGACAAGAAGCCCGAGGCCGAGCTCAACCTCGCCGCCTATGACGCGCTCGCCGCCGTCACGGCGCGTTTCGATCATTGGGATCTCGTCCTCGACCGCATCGCGTCCGGCGAGATGCCGTCTGACAAGGCGAAGGAATTCCCCTCCGACGCCGCGCGGCGCGACGTCGTCGCCTGGATCAAGGCCGCCCGCGCGCACGAGGTCGCGCAGCACGCCGGCGACCCCGGTCCGGTCTCCGCGCGCCGCCTGAGCCACGCCGAATACGACCACACCATCCGCGATCTCACCGGCGTCGATCTGCGGCCCACGCGTGAGTTCCCCGTCGATCCGGCGAATCAGGCCGGCTTCGACAACTCCGGCGAGTCGCTCGCGATGTCGCCCGCGTTGCTCAAGAAATACCTCGGCGCCGCCCGCACCGTCGCCGAGCACCTCGTGCTCCAACCGGACGGCTTCGCCTTTGCGCCGCACCCGGTCGTCGCCGACACCGACCGCGACAAATACGCTGTGCTCCGCATCGTGGAGTTCTACCGCCGTCAGCCGACGGACTACGCGGAGTATTTTCTCGCGGCGTGGCGGCACCGCGAGCGCGCCGCGCTCGGCCGGCCCGCCGCCGCGCTCGCCGACTTCGCCGCCGCCGCACGCCTCAGCGCATCCTACCTCGCGACGGTCGCGGCGGTCCTGACCGACACGCGCGAGCGCGCCGGCCCGATAGCGAAACTGCAGGCGATGTGGCGCGACCTTCCGCCCGCCACCGCCGCCAGCGGCGACGAAGCCCCCGCGCGGCGCGCCTGCGAGCAGATGCGCGACTACGTGCTCACGCTCCGCGCGAAGCTCGTGCCCGAGGTGAAAAATCTTTCCGCCGGTCAGACCGGCATCCAAGGCGGCGCGCAGGCGCTCGTGCTCTGGAAAAACCGCGCGATGGCCGCGAACCGCCGCCGCTACGCGCCCGGGGCGCTGCTCACGTCCGCCGAGGCCGCCGAGTTGGAAAAGAAACACGCCGCTGACCTCGCCGCCGCCGCGAAGATTTCTCCCGCCAAGAACAAGGCCCCCGCGAAACCCTCACCCAACTCCGACACGATTCAGCGCGGCGGAAAATTCCTCGCGCCCGCGCTCGCCACCGCGGGCACTTCGGCGACCACGCAGATGGCCGCCGTGAAAAATCGCGGCGTCGATCCCGAACTCGTATTGCCAGACGTTCCGGCGGAGCGGGCGCGGACCAGGGCGGCGTTTGCGCGGTTTGCGGAGGTGTTTCCCGACGCGTTCTACATCACGGAGCGAGCGCGCGTTTACCTCGACGCCGCCAAGGAGACCGGCAACTCGGGTCGCCTCCTCAGCGCGGGCCTGCACAGCATGACCGGTTACTTCCGCGACGACGGTCCGCTCGCCGAACTCGTCCTCGACGACGCCGGCCGCCGCGAACTCGACCGGCTCTGGGCCGAATTTGAGTTTCTCGCGCTCGTGCCGCAGCGGATGCACGCGAGCCTGCTCTGGTTCGAGCGCACCGACTCGAGCTACCTGCGCGACGACCAGTTCGCCGCCTACCGGCCCGAGGACAAATCGTCCGTCTCGCCGGAGAAACTCGAGAAATTCGCCGCGCTCTACCTCGCGAAAGCACAGCGCAACGGCGCGAGCGAGGCCGTCGCCGCGGCCATCCGCGAGCACTTCGCCATCGTCGCGCGCGACATCGCCCGCGTTGATGCCGCGCGGCTCGCCGCCGAGCCCGCGCATCTCGCGGCGCTCGCGGACTTCGCGGCGCGCGCCTACCGCCGCCCGCTCACGACGGACGAACGAGCGGGCCTCCTCTCCTTCTACCACACCGCGCGCCACGACCACGGTGGCGATCACGAGGAGGCGATGCGCGACAGCATCGCGGGCGTGCTGCTGTCGCCCCACTTCTCGTATCGCGTTGCTCGACTCGCGGGCGGCGCCGGCGCGACGACGGGTGCGGCCGCGATTGGCGCGGCGGTGAAATTTCCCCCGCTGTCTGATTACGCGCTCGCGAGTCGGCTGAGTTATTTTCTTTGGGCCTCGATGCCCGACGCCGAGCTGCTCGCGCTCGCGGCCGCGGGCCGGTTGCACGAGCCCGCCGTGCTCGTGGCGCAAACCCGCCGGCTGCTCCGCGATCCGCGCAACCGGAATTTCGCGGCGGAGTTTCTCGGCCACTGGCTCGATTTCCGCCGCTTCGAGGAGCACAACGCGGTGGACCGCGAGCGGTTTCCCGCGTTCGACCACGAGTTGCGCGCGGCGATGTTCGAGGAGCCGCTGCGCTTTTTCACCGACCTCATCGCGCGCGACGGCTCGGTGCGCGACTTCCTCCACGCCGACCACACGTTCGTCAACGCGCCGCTCGCGCGCCACTACGGCCTCGTCGGCGTTGCACCCGCGCCGGGTGAGTGGGTGCGCGTCGACCGAGCGGGCGAGGTGGGGCGCGGCGGGTTGTTGCCGATGGCGGTTTTTCTCACGGCGAATTCGCCCGGCCTGCGCACGAGCCCCGTCAAGCGCGGCTACTGGGTCGTGCGCCGCCTACTCGGCGAACGCATCCCGCCGCCGCCTGCGACGGTGGCTGCGCTCCCCGCCGACGAAAAGGATCTCGGCGCGCTCACGCTGCGCGAGACGCTCGCGCGCCACCGCGCCGACAAGGCGTGCGCGGGCTGCCACGCGCGCTTCGATGCGTTCGGCCTCGCCTTCGAGGGCTACGGCGCGATCGGCGAGCGTCGCGCGGTGGATTTCGGCGGACGCCCCGTCGATGCGCGCGCGGAGTTTCCCGGCGGCACCGAGGGCGTGGGCCTCGCGGGGCTCCGCGACCACATCGGCGCGCAACGCGAGGGGGACTTCCTCGACACGCTCTGCCGCCGGCTGCTCGCGTATGGCCTCGGCCGCTCGCTGATTCCGTCGGACGATGCGCTCGTCGCGACGATGCGCGCGCGCCTCGCCGCCGAGGAGAACCGCTTCGGCGCGCTCGTGGAAACCATCGTCACGAGCCCGCAATTCCTCACGAAGCGCGCGAGCGCCGAAGCAACTGCTAGTCTGCGCTAATCTTCGCTCATCAGAAAACCCACCCCACCCATCCACCCAAACCCAACTTTCGCGCGCCGCCGATTAGGCGGCGCACGCAGATTTCCCTTCGCCGCCGCGCCCAAGAAGATTAGCGAAGATTAGCGGTTTCCCCTCCGACCCTCCCTTTCTGTTTCCCCCTCCAGTCTCCCCTTTTTTCCCTCGCGCCCCTCTCCGATGCACCCCGACCACGAGCACGCCGACGACGCCCACGCGTTGCCCCCTGCGCGCACGCGCGCGCTGCGCCCGTTCACGCCGCCGCGCAACGTCGGCGCGATTTCGCGTCGGCGTTTCCTGCACGGCACCGGCGTGTTGATGGCGTTGCCCTTTCTCGAGTCGTTGCCGGCGGTCGCGGCCGAGCCTGCTGCGCCGAAGCCCACTCCCACTCCCGCGCCCGAGTCGCCGGACGCTCAGTCGTCCCCGTTTCCCCGGCGCTTTGCCGCGCTCTTCATGGGCTGCGGCATCAACAGCAACCACTGGTGGGCCAAGGGCGCCGGCGCCGAGATGGAGCTCGGCAAAACCCTCGCGCCCCTCGCGCCGCACCGCGCGAAGCTCAACGTCTTCACCAGCCTCTTTAACCGCCCCGCTGTCGGCGTCGGCATCCATCCGGGCCAGACCGGTAACCTCCTTTCCGGGATGCCGCTGATGAAGGGCGCCGTGTTGCGCGGCGGCATCAGCCTCGATCAGGTGCTCGCGAATCACGTCGGCCAGGAGACCGTGCAGCCCAGCCTCGTCCTCGGCTGCGAGCAGCCGATCACCGGCTACCACGAGACGAATTTCTCGATGGCCTACAGCTCACACATCTCGTGGCAGAGCGCGGATTCGCCCGTGCCGATGGAGGTCTATCCCTCGCTCGCGTTCGACAGCCTCTTCGAAAATCGCGGCAGCAAGCGCACGCAGAGCATCCTCGATCGCATCAAGGACGACGCCGCCTCGCTCGCACGCCAAATCAGCGCGGAGGACAACGCGAAGCTCGGCGAATACCTCGCGAGCGTCCGCGAGGTCGAGCAACGCGTCGAACTCATGCGCCGCGCGCGGGCGACCGCCGCCGACCGCGCGCGCGACCGCGGCCGTCCACTCACCACGATGGAGCGCCCCGACAACGGCCTGCCCGAGGATCTCCGCGAACACATGCGGCTGATGTGTGACATCGTCGCCCTCGCGTTTCAGACCGGCAAGAGCCGCGTCGCGACGCTCATGCTCTGCCGCGATTTGTCGGGGCTGTTTTACCCGTTTCTCGGCGTGCGCAAGACCCACCACTCCGCCTCGCACGACGATCTCTCGGACGACTACGAGGCGATCGCGCGCTTCTACGTCTCGCAGCTCGCCTACCTCGCCGCGCGGCTCGACGCCATGCCCGAGGGCGACGGCACCGTGCTCGACCACACGTGCCTGCTCTACCTCTCGAACATGTTTTCCGGCTCCGCGCACGACAACACCCGGCTCCCCGTCCTCACCGTCGGCGGCCTCGGCGGCACGCTCGCGACGGGCCGCGTGCTCGACTACGCCGGCGACGGCGACGAGCACCGCAAACTCTGCAGCCTCCACCTCTCGCTCATGGATCGCATGGGCGTGAAGCTCCCGCGCTTCGGCGACGCCGATGCGCGGCTGGCGCGCCTCTGAGCGCAGGCATTGCGGCGACGGCCGCCCAGTCTCCCATGCAATCCCTGTCCTTCCGCTTTCGTCTCTTCGCGGTCGTCCTCGCCTTCGCCGCCCCCTCGCGCGCCGATCCGTTGAAATGCGATCTCACCGGCTACACCGCGGCTAGCGGCCTCGTCGCCACGGTCGCGGGCGACGTGCTCACGGTCACGTGGACGGGCGCGGACGGCGCGGAGCTGCGCGCCCGCTACGCGATTGAGCGCGCGCAGCCCGTCGTGCGCGAGCTGGCCGTGCGCGTGCGGGGCGGCGCGTGGGCCGTGCTCGCGGAAAATCTCTCGCCCGATTTCGCCGTGCAGACGGGGCGCCGCCGGATCGATATTGCGGGGCTGGCGCCGCTGAAGGCACTGGGCGTCGACACCGCCTCGCGCGAGGTGATCGAGCGGCAGGGCTGGGTCTCGTTTTGGGATGCGCCGTTCGTCATCCCCGGCGACGGCAAGCGCAACGTCGACCTCCCGCGCAAGCCCGAGGAAATCGAGCGCGGGCGCGCGGTGTTTGCGACGACGGCGTGCGCCGTGACGACCGACGGCGCGCGGCTCGAGGTGAATTTCCCCGGCCTCACGCTCGGGATTTTTTCCGGCGGCCTGCGCTTCACGCATTATCGCGGCACGAATCTCGTGCGGCTCGAGGCCATCGCGAAAACGGAAAAAAATCTCGTCGCCTACAAATACGACGCCGGCCTCGCGGGGTTTTCGACGGAGCGGCTCGCGCGCGTGCGCTGGCTCGACACCGGCGGCAACGCGCAGCGCCAGGAATTCGGCGGCGCGCGCCACGCCGGACCCGTGACCGTGCGCGCGAAAAACCGCGTGCTCGTCGCCGAGGGCGCGGGCGGATCGGTGGCGGTGTTTCCGCCGCCCACGGTTTTTTTCCCGGCGCGCGAGGTCGATACGAATCTCGGCTACGTGTGGTTTCGGAAAGACGCCGCGAGCTACGCGCTCGGCGTGAAGCAGGCCGACCACGAGGATGACCTGCGCTACCTGCAGAATTTCGCGCTCTACAACGCCCCGCCCGGCACGCTCCAGCGCATGGCGACGTATTTTTACCTCGGCGCCGGCAACGCCGCCGCGACGCGCGCGGCCGTGCTCGCGTTCACGCACGGCGACACGTTCAAGCCCCTCGCGGGCTACAAGACGCTCGTGAACCATTTCCACCTCCAGATGATCGACCGGCTGCGCGAGGGCGGCTCGCTCGACACCGAGATGCCCGACCTCGCCGCGATGAAGGCGCTCGGCGTGAACATCGTCGGCCTGAGCGAATTTCACGCGGACAAACTCCGCCAGAACGACACCGGCGCGCTGCGCTTCGCGGACCAGCGGGATTATTTCGAGGCGACGCGGCGCGCGTCGGATCGGGATTTTCTCGTCGTGCCGTGGGAGGAGCCGAATCCGTATTTCGGCGGGCACGTGAACATCGTCGTGCCCCGCGCGTTTCACTGGTCGAAAAAACGCGCCGAGGGCCAACCCTTCACCGAGCGGGACGCGACCTACGGAAAGGTTTACCACACCGGCAGCGCCGAAGACGTGCAGCGGATGCTCGAGGCGGAAAACGCCTTCTGGTATACCGCGCACCCGCGCACGAAAAGTTCGGCCGGTTACCCCGACGCCTACTGGGACCAGCCCTTCGCGCGCAGCGACCACTACCTCGGCCTCGCGTTCAAGCCCGGCATGGGCATGGACCTCTCGGAGACGCGCCTCGCGGCGGACCGCGCGTTCGGATCGCTCGACGCGATGAACAACCGCCTCGCCGGCACGGGCCTGCGCCCGAAGGTGCTCATCGGCGACGTCGACACCTACCAGAAATGGCCGCACGACGATCTGTTTCCCGGCTTCACAGTGAACTACCTGCAACTCGACGGCACGCCCGGCCACGACGACGACTGGACGCCCGTGACGCGCGCGCTGAGCGAGGGAAAATTTTTCGTGACGACCGGCGAAATCCACATCCGCAACTACGCCGTGACCGGCACCGGCGCGCGGCGCACGATCGTGGCGGACGTGGATTGGACGTTCCCGCCGGAGTTCGTCGAGGTGGTGTGGGGCGACGGCAAAATGATCGGGCGCGAAATCCTCCGTGCGACGGGCGTCGCACCGCTGAGCACGCAGCACGTGGAGATCCCCTTCGACGCGACGGGGAAAAAGTGGGTGCGGTTCGCCGCGTGGGATTCGGCGGTGAACGGGGCGTTCGTGCAGCCGGTGTGGCTGACGCCGTAAGCGGGCCCGCCTACGAGAACAGGTCCGTCGGCGTGCGGCCGAGGAAGTCTTCCATGTAGGCGGTGGTCGCCTTGCCGTCGATGAACAGCGGGTCCGCCATGATGGCCTTGTGCAGCGGAATCGTGGTCTTGATGCCGCGGATGAGGTATTCGCTGAGCGCGCGATACATCCGCTCGAGGGCGACTTTCCGGGTGTCGCCAAACGTGATGAGTTTGCCGATCATCGAGTCATAATACGGCGGAATAGTGTAGCCGGAATAGGCGTGGGAATCGACGCGCACGCCGTGTCCGCCGGGGGCGTAATAGAGGCCGATGGTGCCGGGCGAAGGGGCGAAGTTGCGCGCGGGGTCCTCGGCGTTGATGCGGCACTCGATGGCGTGCTTGTCGAACTTGATGTCGCCTTGGTCGAAATCGAGTTTCTCGCCGTTGGCCACGCGGATCTGCTGCTTGATGAGGTCGATGCCGGTGACTTCCTCGGTCACGGGGTGTTCGACCTGGATGCGGGTGTTCATCTCGATGAAGAAGTAGTTCCCCTTGGCATCGACGAGAAACTCGATGGTGCCGGCGTTCTCGTATTCGGCGGCTTCGGCGGCCTTGATGGCGGCCTTGCCCATCTTCTTGCGGAGGTCGGAGGTGAGGAAGGGCGAGGGGGATTCCTCGATGAGTTTTTGGTGGCGGCGCTGGACGGAGCAGTCGCGTTCGCCGAGGTGGAGAATCTTGCCGTGCGAATCGCCGAGGATCTGGAACTCGATGTGGCGGGGTTTCTCGATGTAGCGTTCGATGTAAACGGCGCCGTTGCCGAAGGCTTTCTCGGCCTCGTTACGGGCGACGTGGTATTCCTTGGCGAAGGAGATGTCGTTGTGCGCGATGCGCATCCCGCGGCCGCCGCCGCCGGCGACGGCTTTGATGATGACGGGGTAGCCGACCTTGCGGGCGACCTTGACGGCCTCGGTCTCGTTGTCGACGGGGCCGTCGGAGCCGGGGACGATGGGGACGCCGGCCTTGCGCACAGTGTCCTTGGCGACGGCCTTGTCGCCCATCATCTGGATGGACTTGGACTTGGGCCCGATGAACTTGATGTTACACGACTCGCATTGCTGGGCGAACTTGGCGTTTTCGGAAAGAAAACCGTAGCCCGGGTGGATGGCGTCGACGTCGGCGATTTCGGCGGCGGAGATGATGCGGTCGGCGCGGAGGTAGCTGTCGGCGCTCTTGGGCCCACCGATGCAGATGGCCTCGTCGGCGAGCTGAACGTGGAGGGACTGGACATCGGCCTCGGAGTAAACGGCGAGGGTCTTGATCCCCAACTCGCGGCAGGCGCGGACGATGCGGAGGGCGATTTCGCCGCGGTTGGCGATGAGGATTTTTTGGATCATGGAGAGGAGCGCGGAGAAGGGCGGAGAGCTGAGAGTCCAGAGCTAAGAGCCAAGAACCGAGAGCTGGAAGGCCCGGCGGTCTGAGCCGGTTTTACTCTCGGCTCTAAGCTCTCAGCACTTGGCCCTCGGCTCCTAGCTTCTCGAAATCAGCCCTGCTTCACCTTGAAGAGCCGCTGGCCGTATTCGACGGGCTGGCCGTTCTCGACGAGCACCTCAAGGACGGTGCCCTTCACCTCGGCCTGGATCTCGTTCATGATTTTCATGGCCTCGATGATGCAGGCGACCGTGGTCTCGGTGGCTTTGCCGCCGACGTCGAGAAAAGGCTTACTCTCCGGCGAGGCCGCCCGGTAAAAGGTGCCGACCATGGGGGATTTGATGTAAATCACCCCGGCTTCCTCCGCCGGGAGCGGCGAGGCGGAGCCGCCGGCGAGGCCGACAGGTTGGGCGGCGGGCGCGACCGGGATGGGGGGATTGGTGTCGCCGATGAGAAACGGCGGCATGGAACCGCCACCCGTGCTGACCATCGGCAGGCCGTTTCCAGCGCGCCGGATCTTGAGCTTAAAACCTTCCTCTTCGACCGCGAACTCCGTGAGTTCGGAGCGCTTCATGAGGTCGATGATTTGTTTGATTTGCTTAAGGTCCAAAGGGCGTCCTCGGTTGAATGGTTGGGCTGTCTGAGGGGTTAGTTGGTATTTGAGGTTTGTCGTTCAAAACATTTCCGACCGCCCAAGCAACCCTTCATTTCCGGGAATTTCTAGAAATGAGGAAAAACCCGGGAAAACCGTGAAAATCCGCTAGATTTCCGGGAAAAATACCCGTTTTTCTACAAAAAACC